>CAKTAS010000058.1:0-10203 GCA_934529095.1 uncultured Gemmiger sp.
GCGAAATCGTTCTGCTTTTCGCGGATGAGGAAATCAATGCCGTACAGGGCAACGCGGCGGTAGTCGCCGACGATACGACCGCGCCCGTAGGTGTCGGGCAGACCGGTCACGATGTGGCTGTGGCGGGCTTTTTTCATTTCGGGGGTGTAGGCATCAAACACCGCTTGGTTGTGGGTACGGCAGTATTTGGTAAAAATTTCGTGCAGCTTTTCGTTGGGCTGGTAGCCGTAGGTCGTGCAGGCCTGCTCTGCCATTTTGATGCCGCCGTAGGGCATAAAGGCGCGCTTGAGGGGTTTGTCGGTCTGCAGACCGACGACCTTCTCCAGGTCCTTCAGCTCGGGGTCGATGTAGCCGGGACCGTAGGCAGTCAAGCCGGAAACGACCTCGGTTTCCATATCCAGCACGCCGCCCTTGGCGCGCTCGTCCTTTTGCAGCTTCTGCAAAGCGCCCCACAGCTTATCGGTAGCCTCGGTAGGACCGGCGAGGAAGCTCTCGTCCCCGTTGTAGGGGCGGTAGTTTTTCTGGATAAAGTCGCGGGTATTGACTTCTTCTTTCCAGATGCGGCCTTCGAAGCCTTGCCACTGTTTGAAATCTGTCATTTTGCACCTCTCTGTGTTTGTTGAAACGGGAATGTCCGTTCTTCCGCAGGTTATTATACCCTAACCCGTGAAGAAAAGCAATAGGTTCTTGTTGCAGCCAAAGGGAATCTTGTCTTGACTGGTTATACTATACCATTTTTGTAGGGATTTGTCTGTTGTCACGGCAACAGTTGGGGAAATTTTTATGGCGCGTGCGTGCGCGCAGACACATTTTTATAAGGGTATGGCACAAACCCCGCAATTTTTTCGTTGTCGTTATGTCGCGGGCGGGGCATGCCCCGCCCCTACCGCGCAATAATTTTCAATTGCCCCGTAGGGCGGGGTGACCCCACCCCGCCGGGGGAGCCTAAAATTTTATTACAATTATCCCTTTGGTTGTAGGGGCGAGCATTGCTCGCCCGCGGGGTTACCCCATTAGGTTTCGTTGCCGGGAAGGCTGCACGGGCGGCATATATGCCGCCCCTACGGAGTACCCGCAATATTGCAATTGCCGTAACATCGCGGGTGGTGCGTTTTAATTGAATGTGCCCGCGCCGCGGGCACTCCCTATTTATTATCTATTATTTTTTATCTATTATCTATCTGCCGTACCTCCCCGCCCCGCCCAGCTCCTGCTCGATGCGCAGCAAACGGTTGTATTTCGCCACGCGCTCGCCGCGGCTGGGCGCGCCGGTCTTGATGAACCCCGCGTTCAGCGCCACCGCCAAGTCCGCCAAGGACGTGTCCTCGGTTTCGCCGCTGCGGTGGGAAACGATCGCCGCAAACCCCGCTTTCTGAGCCAGCTTGATCGCATCCATCGTTTCGGTCACGGTGCCGATCTGGTTCAGCTTGATCAAAATCGCGTTGCCGCAGCCCTCGGCAATGCCCCGCGCCAAGCGGGCGGTGTTCGTCACAAACAAATCGTCCCCCACCAGGCGCAGCCTGCCGCCCAGCGCCGCCGTCATCCGCTGCCAGCCCGACCAGTCCTCCTCGTCCAAGCCGTCCTCCAAGGACACGATGGGATACCTGCCCGCCAGCTGCCGCCAATGCTCGATCAGCTCGTCGGCGGTGTAGGTTTTGCCGCTTTTGGGCAGGCGGTAATGCCCGGGTCGGTCGGTTTTCCACTCGCTGGCGGCGGCGTCCATCGCCAGCACAAAATCGATGCCGGGGCGGTAGCCCGCCTTTTCGATGGCACGCAGGATATATTCCAGTGCGTCCTCGTCCCCGGCAAGGTCGGGCGCAAAGCCGCCCTCGTCCCCCACCGATGTCGCCCAGCCATCGGCTTTCAGCAGCGCCTGCAGCGCGTGGAACACCTCGGCACCCCGGCGCAGCGCCTCGGCAAAGGTGGGCGCGCCGATGGGCAGGATCATAAATTCCTGCACGTCCACCGTGTTTGCCGCGTGGGCGCCGCCGTTGAGGATGTTCATCATCGGCACGGGCAGGTCGGTTGCCGCCGCGCCGCCCAAAAAGCGGTACAGCGGCATTTTTTGGGCAGCCGCTGCCGCCTGCGCCGCCGCCAGCGATGCCGCCAGAATCGCATTGGCACCCAGATGCGACTTGTCCTTGGTGCCGTCCGCCGCCAGCAGCGCCGCGTCCACGGCGTACAGATCCCGCGCGTCCAGCCCCTGCAGCGCCTGCTGTATTGAGCCGTTCAGGTTCGCCGCCGCCTTGGTCACACCCTTGCCGCCGTAGCGGGCGGGGTCGTTGTCCCGCAGCTCCAACGCTTCAAACGCACCGGTCGATGCCCCGCTGGGCGCAGCGCCCCTGCCCGCCGTGCCGTTTTCCAGAACGATCTCTGCTTCCACGGCAGGGTTCCCGCGCGAATCCAGAATTTCGCGTCCCGTCACGGTTTTTATGGAAAATTCACTCACAGTACACACCCCCGTTTTGTAGTCAGGGATAGTATGGACGGAATTCTTTTAATTTATAAGAGTTGAGAGTTAAGAGTGGAGAGTTCAGATTTGGTGTGCGCGCCGCGCACATTTATTAAAAAAGCCCGCACCTTGCGGTGCGGGCGGATGATCGTATTACAGCTTGAAGCTGTCCTTCAGGGTCACGATGCGGTTGTAGGTGCCGGGGTGCTTGCTGTCGGGCGTAAAGTAGCCGTTGCGCACAAACTGGAAGCGCTCGCCGGGCTGGGCGTCACGCAAACTTTCCTCCAGCTTGGCACCGTGCAGCACGGTGACGCTTTCGGGGTTGAGGTAATCCTTGTAGTCGGCGCCGTCGGGGATGCTGTTCATATTGGCTTCGGTGAACAGCTTGTCGTACAGGTTGATCTCTGCTTCGACGCAGTGGGCGCAGCTGACCCAATGGATGGTGCCGCGCACCTTGCGCCCGTCGGCGGGGTTGCCGTTGCGGGTTTCGAGGTCGGCGTCGGCGTGTACTGCCACGACCTTGCCGTTTTCGTCCTTGTCCACGCCGGTGCAGCGCACAAGGTAAGCGCCCATCAGGCGAACCTCGCTGCCGAGGGTCAGGCGCTTGAACTTCGGCGGCGGCACCTCAAAGAAGTCGCTGTTTTCGATCCACAATTCGCGGGTAAAGGCGACCTTGCGGGTGGTGGTGTCGTTGGCGTCGCGGTTGGGGTTGTTGGGCAGGTCAAAATACTCGCAGGCATCGGCGGGATAGTTGTCGATGATCAGCTTGACCGGCTCCAGCACCGCCACACGGCGCTGGGCGTTCAGCTCCAGCTCACTGCGCAGAACGGCCTCCAGCTGGCGCATATCCACGAGGTTGTCGGACTTGGAGATGCCCGCCTCTTTTACAAAGGTAAAGATGCTGCTGGGGGTATAGCCGCGGCGGCGCAGACCGCACAGGGTGGGCATACGGGGGTCGTCCCAGCCGTCCACGATGTTGGTTTCGACCAGCTCGCGCAGGTAGCGCTTGCTCATCACGGTGTTGGTCACGTTCAGGCGGGCAAACTCGCGCTGTTTGGGGAACTCGCCGCCGAACAGGTTGGTGATGACCCAGTCGTACAGGGGGCGGTGGTTCTCAAATTCCAGGCTGCACAGGCTGTGGGTGATGCCCTCGATGGCGTCCTGAATGGGATGCGCAAAGTCGTACAGCGGGTACAGGCACCACTTGTCGCCCTGACGGTGATGGCTGACGTGCTTGATGCGGTAGATGGCGGGGTCGCGCATCTGCATATTGGGGCTGGCGAGGTCGATCTTGGCGCGCAGGGTCTTTTCGCCGTCGGCGAACTCACCGGCACGCATACGGCGGAACAGGTCGAGGTTTTCTTCCGGCGTGCGGTCGCGGTACGGGCTGGGACGGCTGGGCTTGCCGGCGTCGCTGCCGCGGTATTCCTGCATCTGCTCGCGGGTCAGGTCGTCCACATACGCCTTGCCCTCGCGGATGAGCTGCTCGGCGCATTCGTAGCAGCGCTCAAAATAATCGCTGCCGTAGAAGATGCCGCCGTTGGGGTCTGCCCCCAGCCAGTGCAGGTCCTGCAGGATGCTCTGGACGTACTCGTCGCCCTCGCGGGCGGGGTTGGTGTCGTCAAAGCGCAGGTTGAATTTGCCGCCGTAGTGCTTGGCGATGGTATAGTTGATGAAGATCGCCTTGGCGGAGCCGATGTGCAGGTAGCCGTTCGGCTCCGGCGGAAAACGGGTATGTACGGTTTCGACCTTGCCCTCGGCGAGGTCGGCGTCGATGATATCCGTCAAAAAGTTCGAGAATTTTTCTTCTGCCATAGTGTTACACCCCAAAAAGTCGGGCAGTACCGCAGGTTTTGACCCGCCGTCGCGGCGGACAGGGCGCGGCGCTGCCGTTGCATTATTCTTTTATGATACACTAATTGCGGCGTTCTTGCAAGAGGGACAGAAGGAAAAGTTGAAACCAGAGTTGAGAGTTTAGAGTTAAGATGTGGTGTGTTCGCTAAGCGGACACGGTTTTATAAAAGGGGCGCGTTACCCGTAATTTTTGCGTTGCCGCAAAACCGCGGGCGGGGTGACCCCACCCTACGGGGCAATTGGCAATCGCCGCAAAACAGCAAGGAGGGGTCAAGACCCCTCCTTACAAACCAGCCATAAAAGAAAAACAAACGGGTAAAAACCAACCTCCGCAAATTTTATCGGCGGAGCCGTAAGACGGGAGCGGGTGGGCGGGGCGTCAAAAAATGTGTCTTGACGATTTTTTAGCCCCGCCCGTCCGCGACCTTCCTATTTGGGGTTCCAAGGGGCGAGCAGCCCCTTGGCCGTGCCCCGCGCCTCGGAAGTAGCGGCAGTTTTCTCTGGTTCTCTCTTTTGCTGTCAAAAGAGAGAACAGCAAGTCACCCTTACTCCTTCAGCACAAACGCCAGCCCCACCACGCGCGGTCCGACATGGGTGCCGATGGTCGCGCCCAGCTGCCCCACACGCCCGCCGGTCAGATGCAGGTTGTTGTGCATATAGTGATGCACCGGCGCTGCCAGCTGACGGTCATCGCTGTACAAAAGGGTGTAGCCGTAATCGGGGTCAATGCTGCCCATCTTTTCCAGCAGCTTGTACATCGCCACCAACGCACCGGGACGTCCGCGTCCCTTGTCCTCCAACCGGATCTGGCTGTCGTACAGCGAAAGCACCGGCTTGATGCCCAAGGCACCGCCCACCAGCGCCACGGCGGCGGACACACGCCCGCCCTTTTGCAGGTGCTTCAGGCTGTCCACCACGGCAATGATGCGCACACGCTTCTTGAAAATATCCAGCTGCGCGGCAATTTCGGCAGCCGTGCAGCCCTGCTCGCGCAGACGCAGCGCCTCGCGCACCAGAATGCTTTCGCCCTGCGCGGCGGTTTCGGAATCCAGCACGGTGACCGGGCATTCCGCCTCGGCTGCGGCAAGGTTCGCGCACTGGAACGTGCCGCTGAGCGACTGCGCAATGGTAATGACCAGCACCTCGTCCCCCGCGTCGGCGGCATCGGCGTATGCCTGCATAAACGCGGCGGGGCTGGGCTGGCTGGTGCGCGGCAGCTTGGCATCGGACGCCAGGCGCTCGTAAAATTCATCTTTGGTCATACTGCCGTCATCCTCGCAGGTGGAGCCGTCGGCAAAGGTAACGGACATAGGCACCACCACCACGCCGGGCTGGCAAAGCTCGCGCTCGGTAAGGTCGGCAGCGGAATCGGTAAGAATACGGATCATAGAAACTCCTTTAGCAGCACCGCTTAATTCCCGCCGTATCGGCACTTAGAATGGTGCGGTATTGTCCTTTTTAATTTGTTGACAGTTCAACAACTTACCCGGACAGTATAACACAACACCCTTATTTTGTAAAGAGCAAACCTCGCTTTCCCCTCTTTTCCTTGCGCAGAATTTGTGTTATAATGCCGATATATGTAATTTGGGGAGGTGTGCTATGGCATCAGTTTTGTGGACGCCCTGCCGGGACGGCGCAAAAATTCTGCGCGTGCTGGGCGACACCCCCTGCCCCGCCGTGCCTGCCGCCGTGGACGGCTTGCCCGTGACCGAGCTGGGCGCGTACTGTTTTTCTGCCAAGGCGGTCAGCGGGGGGCAGCTGTACCCGCCCGGCAGCCCCGACACGCATGAGATCGTGGGCGAATTTGTGCAGCAGGTCACCCTGCCCGACACACTGCACACGCTGCACAGCGCCGCCTTTTACAACTGCCGCAGCCTGCGCACCGTGCAGATGGGCGCAGCGGCCGAGAATTTCGGCAGCGACCTGTTTACCAACTGCCGCAGCCTGCAGACGCTGGTTCTGCACGCCGCCCCCGCCGCCCCCACCGGTCTGCGCAAGCTGCTGGTGGGCGTCAGCGCCGATTTATGTGTGCAGTTTGACCCCGCAGGCAAGCCGGAGGCGGAGCTGTTCTACCCCGAATATTTTGAGTATATGGACGAAAACGCCCCCGCGCACATCTTCAACCACCAGCTGGAGGGCGAGGGCTACCGGATGCGCCAATGCTTTGCGGCGGGCGCGGTGGATTTTGCCGCCTATGACGCCGTGTTTGCACAGGCGTGCGTGGGTGAAAGCGTGCAGACGCTCTGCCGTTTGGCGCTGGCGCGGCTCTGCCTGCCCTTTGCGCTGAGCGACGCCGCCCGCACCGACTACGAATTTTACCTGACCGCCCACCCCGATGCCGCCTTTGCGCTGGCGATCCGCCGCCGGGACGAAGCCGTCCTGCGGGTGCTGGTGGCGCTGGGGCTGCCCACCGCCGCTGCCGCCGCTCTTTGCGGGCGCGCCGGGTGGAGCGCCGGGGCTGCGATTTTGCTGCAAAGACCCAAAAAGGCACCAAAAAGCTATGATTTTGACGATTTGTAATCTTTTACAATGCGTTATATTTGCCATATTGTAGAATATAGCTATTTATTATACGTTCTGTTATTTTTAATTTTGCAGAGTTTTCCACAACATCGTTGAAAACTTGAAAGCGGGTGAAGTTTTGAACCGTCACATCCAGACCCAAACCGAGTGGGAGAAAAGTATCGCCACCCGCATTATGGAGCAAACCCGCGCACAAATCTACCTCGACCAGCGGTATCTGACCGCCGCCTTGGGGGCGCTGTCCCCCGCCGAATGTGCCGGTATTTTCGCCTTTTCCACAGACGGCGCACAGTTATACTACCCGCCCGATTGGGTGATTCGTCTATATCGGCAGAACCGCCGGTATCTGGCGCGGGCGTATCTGCACAGCGTTCTGCACTGCATTTTCCGGCATCCGTGGCTGCGCGGCGGGCGCGACCCCGACGTGTGGGGGCTTGCCTGCGACATCGCCGTGGAAAACACGCTGGACACGCTGCACTCGCCGCTGGTCAGCCGCCCGGTGGGCTGGCTGCGCCAACAGGTGTACGCGCAGGTTCGTCAAAACGGTGCGCCCGCCGCCGGGCTGATTTACCGGCTGCTGTGTGCGCAAAACGCCGAAACGCTGCAAAAATGGCACCGCGAATTCACCTGCGACGACCACCGCTTCTGGCCCGAGGACACCGACAGCCCCGCCGCGCAGATGCAGGGGCGGCAGTGGGAGCAGCTGGGACGCCAGACCCAGATCAGTATGGAGGAGGCGGGGCAGCGCGCCGGGGAATCCGCCGCTGCCGAGGCGGTGCAGCTGCAATTGCAGGCAGCCCGCAGCCGCCGCAGCTACCACGATTTTTTGCGCCGCTTCGCCGTTTGGCACGAGGAGCCGCATCTTGACCCGGACGAATTTGACCTTGGGTTTTACACCTATGGGCTGCGCACCTACGGCAACCTGCCGCTGATCGAGCCGCTGGAAAGCCGCGAGGTGAAAAAGATCCGCGATTTCGTCATCGTGCTGGACACGAGCGAGTCCACCTCCGGCGAGATGGTCAAGGCGTTTTTGCGCGAAACCTTTACCGTTTTAAAAAGCCGCGACAGCTTTTTTACCCAGTGCCGCATTCTGGTGATGCAGGCGGACAACGCGGTGCGCGACGAGGTCTGGCTGACCGATCTGGACGCGCTTTCCCGCTATGCCGACCGCTTTGTGCTGGTGGGCGGCGGCGGTACGGATTTCCGCCCCGCCTTTGCCCGCATCGAGGAGCTGCGCCGCAGCGGCACCCTGCGCGAGGTGCAGGGCGTGCTGTATTTTACCGACGGCAAGGGCATTTTTCCCAGCCGCCGCCCGGATTTTGACACCGCCTTTATCTTTTTGCCGCAGGCGGGCGCCGAGCCGGAGGTGCCGCCGTGGGCGCTGCGTCTGGTGCTGCAGCCCGACGAGTTCACCCCGCCGCCCGCGCCGCCGCCCATCAATTTTACCGAGCATGAAACCGCAGACCTGCCCGAACTGTGAGGAGTGTTTTGTATGGATATTCAACGTGCCAAGGAAGAAATCAAGACCGCCGTGCGCGCCTACCTTGCCTGTGACGACACCGGCGCACCGCTGATACCCGCCATCCGCCAGCGCCCCATCTTGCTGATGGGACCCCCGGGCGTGGGCAAGACCCAAATTATGGAGCAGATCGCCCGCGAGTGCGACATTGCGCTGGTGGCATACACCATCACCCACCACACGCGGCAGAGCGCCGTCGGGCTGCCCTTTATCCGCGAGCGCAGCTTTGGCGGCAAGACCCGCAGCGTGACCGAGTACACGATGAGCGAGATCATCGCCAGCGTCTACGCCGCCATGGAGCGGACCGGCAAGCGCAGCGGCATTTTGTTTATTGACGAGATCAACTGCGTCAGCGAAACGCTGGCGCCCACGATGCTGCAATTTTTGCAGTGCAAGACCTTCGGCAATCAGGCGGTGCCGGCGGGCTGGGTCATCGTGGCGGCGGGCAACCCGCCCGAATACAACCGCAGCGTGCGCGAATTTGACGTAGTTACGCTGGATCGCGTGCGGCGCATTGACGTGGAGCCGAAACTGTCGGTCTGGCAGACCTACGCCCGCGCGCATCGGCTGCACCCCGCCGTGACCGCCTATCTGGAGCTGCGCCCGCAGCATTTCTACAAGCTGGAAAACGATGTGGACGGTATGCAGTTTGTAACCGCCCGCGGGTGGGAGGATCTTTCCGCCTTTTTGCAGGCCGCCGACAAGCTGGGTCTGGACGCGGACGAGGGCGTGATTGCCCAGTACCTGCGCCACCCCGAGGTTGCCCGCGACTTTGCCGCCTACTGGGCGCTGTACCGCAAATACAAAAAAGATTACGGTGTAGCGGATATTTTGGCAGGCAAGCCGTTTGATGCCGTGCTGCAGCGGGCGCTTTCTGCCGCGTTTGACGAGCGCATCAGTTTGATCAGCCTGCTGCTGGCGGGGCTGAACACCCGCTTTGCCGACGCGCAAAAGCTGGACGCCGTGACCGATGCCTGCTACCAGCAGCTGCGCAGCTTTAAGCGCACGCTGAGCCAGAAGCCCGACACCGACCCCGCCGCCCTGTTTGCCGACCAGACCGAGGGCTACCGCGCCCGGCTGGAGCTTGCCAAGGACGCGGACGAGCTGACCGCCCCCGAGCAGGCTGCCCGCACCCGCACGCTGCAGCTGATGCAGCAGTGGGGCAAGCAGCTGGAGCCGGGTATGATCGGCGAGGACGCCTTTGACACCGTGCGCGGGCAGTTCAACGCGCAGGTGCGCCGCCGCGAGGATGCCGTGGCGGATGCCGGCAACGCCTTGGAATTTGCCTTTGATTTTATGGAGCGCGCCTTCCCCGACGGGCAGGAGATGGTGGTGTTTGTCAACGAATTGGCGCTGGGACCCGATTCCGCGCCGTTCCTGGCGGAAAACGAGTGCGAGCGCTTTGAGCAGTACAGCCGCAAGCTGCTTTTGCAAAACGACGACGAATTGCTTGCCGAATTGCAGCGCGACGATATCCGCGCCGGGGAACACAGCGCGGAATTTTGAGGGGCGTTTGGCGGTTGCCTTTGGAAAGCCTTCCCCCTGTGGGGGAAGGTGGCGCGCCTGCGCGCCGGATGAGGGGGAAATGTCCGGCAGACACCCCCTCATCAGTCACCTGCGGTGACAGCTTCCCCCAAAGGGGGAAGCCATTCTCCGGCGGGGTGAAGCCACCCCGCCCTACATAGCAATAAAACTACTCTACACACTCTAAAAGGAATCTCTGTATGAAAAAAATTCTGTTTTTGGCGACCGGCGGCACCATTGCCAGCCGTCCTTCGGCGGCGGGCGGGCTGGCACCCGCCATCACCTCGCAGGAGCTTTTGAGCTTTGTGCCGGAGCTGGGCGAGCTGTG
>CAKTAS010000059.1:0-10017 GCA_934529095.1 uncultured Gemmiger sp.
ATCGACGTACATATCAACCGCCTGCGCCGCAAGCTGGGGCTGGAGCAGGACATCCAGACGGTGTTCCGCGTGGGGTACCGTTTAAATACGGTGTGACGGGGAAAACCGCACGGCGGGGTGGGGTCACCCCGCCCTACGTTGTTATAATAGAGTATCACGCGGTAGGGGCGGGGCAAGCCCCGCCCGCGATTTTGCAGTAATAACAACATTACGGGTACTCCGTAGGGGCGGCATATATGCCGCCCGCCGCAGCCGCCCCAGCAATGCAATATAACGGGTAAACTGCACGGGACGCATATATGCGTCCCCTACAAACCCACCGAAAGTTCGCAATCATTCCGTTAGTTTATCGACAGTCTGAATGCAAAAAAGCCGCGCTTCCTGCGCGGCTTTTTGCGTATTGTCATTCTTTTTCGATAGCGTTGGCTTTCTGCAGGGCTGCCATCACGGCGGGGATCAAAATCAACTGCACGATGATGCCCGGCACGGCGTTCAGCAGCGCGCCCGCCAAAAACGCCTGCGCGGTAAAGGCGCTGCCGCCAAGCCCCAGCAGCACGACTTCCGCCACGCCCCAAACCAGACGTCCCGCCACCATGGCGGTCAGCAGCGCCGCGTACACCCCGACCGTGCCTTTTTTGGCAAGGCGGCGGTACACCAGCCCGATCACCAAGCCGTAGGTCAGCAGCTCAAACGCCATGGCGATCGCCACGGGGTACAGCTTCGGCATCGTGAACAGCAGCGAGCGCAGCAGCGGCGCCACAAAGCCCACCGCCGCGCCGTACTGCCAGCCGCACACAAGCCCGCACAGCAGCACGGGGATGTGCATCGGCAGCAGCATACTGCCGATTTGCGGGATCTGCCCCGTCAGCAGGGGCAGCACAAGGCACAGCGCCAAAAACAACGCTGCATAGGCTATTTTTTTAGTGCTATTGTTTTTCAAGAAAAATCATCCTTATCAAAAAAGTTTCACCCGCGCACCCTTCTGGGCGCTGCCTTCCTGGCTTTTTCTCAAAGGGCAACTTATATTCTACACAAAAATATCCGCCGTGTCCAGCACAAAATCGCAGCGGGCGGCGGGGTCGTGGGCGGCAAAATAGCCCTCCTCCAGCGGGATCCAGCGCTGCACAAACTGCGTGTAGCGCGCCCCCTCGCGCGCTTGCAGCCGCGCTGCCTGTACATCGGGCGGGCAGGTCACAAACACGCGCACGGCAAAGTCCGTTTGCAGCGCCGGGTGCAGGCTGTAGCTGCCCTCCAAAATGGTCAGCGGCGTGCTGGGCAGCGGCGCGGGCGGCAAAAATGCCCCCGCTGCGCAGCTGTAGGCGCGGTACTGCGCGGGCTGCGCGTGCAAAAGCGGCTGCAGGACTTCCTGCCGCAGGCGATAAAAATCCATATTGGCGCCGGGCTGCTGCTGCCAGTTTTCGCAGCGTGCGCTAAGCGGCAGGTAAAAATCATCGGTGTGCAGCACGGGGCAGTGCAGCTGCTGCGCCAGCCAGTTTGCCAGCGTGGTCTTGCCGCTGCCGCAGCGCCCGTCGATGCCCAGCAGCACGGGGGCGTCCTGGGCGGCTGCCAGTGCCGCCTGTACGATGGGCGCGGCAGCAAGGGACAGCGGCGTCATTCGTCCAGCGCACGCAGCGTCAGCGCCACGGCGTTCTGCAGGTATTCATCCAGACGGCAGTCCTGCGTGCCTGCCACAAAAATTCCGCATCCGGACGCGGGAATCAGCACCTTGACCGCCTCGCTGCCCGACACCGCCACCGACATTTTGGGCGAAACCTCCCCCAAAATGCCGTTTGCCATCAGGATGCCGATGGGACCCAAAATTACATCCGCCCGCGCGGCATTGTACACCACGGCGTTTTCGCCGGTGGCACCGCGCGCCGCGCCCGCCTTTAACATGGCGCTGGTCGCCAGCACGTTGGTACCCACCGCCAAAAGCTCGCAGTCGGCGGGCAGCCGGGGCAGCAGCAGCTTTGCCAGCTGTGCGCCCATACCGCCGCCCTGCCCGTCGATCAATAAAACTCGTTTCATTTTTTGCACCTTTTATCCATAAAAATATCGCCGCAGCGGCGCTTTCTCTGCCTACTATTATACGCTGCGCGGCGGGGGATGGCAAGTGTAAAATCGGCGTAAAGGGCGGCGGCGCAGTTGCCAAACGCCCGCCGGTATGCTATACTATAAAGAACCGCTGATTTTTACCAACGAGAGGTTTTGTATGCTGAAACGTTATTTGTACGTCTTTTTTGTGTCCATGGTGCCGCTGATTGAGCTGCGCGGCGCGATCCCCATCGGGGTCGGGCTGGGCTTGCCGCTGTGGCAGGTGTACGTCATTTCCATCATCGGCAATATGATCCCCGTGCCGATCATCTTTTTCTTTGCGCGCCGCGTGCTGGAATGGGGCGCCGACAAGCCGGTCATCGGCAAATTTTTCCGCTTCTTTTTGGAAAAGGGTCACAGGGGCGGCGAAAAGCTCAAGCAGAAGGCGGGGCGCGGGCTGTTCTGGGCGCTGCTGCTGTTTGTAGGCATTCCGGTGCCGGGCACCGGCGCGTGGACCGGCACGCTGGCTGCCAGCCTGCTGGATATGGATTTTAAATCCAGCGTGCTGGCGTGCATGGGCGGCGTGCTGCTGGCGGGCTGCATTATGGGTGCGGTCAGCCTGCTGGGATTTTCCGCCATCGGGGCAATTCTGTAAACGGGAAAAGGGGGGCGTAAGCCCCCTTTTTTTGTTGACGAAAAAAGCCGCCCAACGGGCGGCCTATGTAAAATCAAGCATCCGGGAAAAAATACGCGGCGATGCTGCGGTAGTACGCCTCGGCGGCGGCAGCGCAGCCGTCCTCGCCGGACAAAATTTCCATATCCGCGGCGCTGCTGATAAACCCCTCCTCGCACAAAACGGCGGGGCAGCCGCTGCTTTCGACCACGGTGTAGGTCGGCCAGCCGGTATGTACGGTGGTGTCGTCGGCGTCGGTAAAAATGCGGTTGTCGTACTCGTCAAAGTACATATACCGCACGCCGCTGCTGCCGCCGCGCAGTGTCAGCCCCAGCGCCGAAAATTCGTCCGCCACCAGCCGCGCAAAGCGCAGACTGTCGGCGTTGGTGGCAAGGTGCGGCGGCGCGGCGTAGCACTCAAACCCCGACGCGGCGGAGGTGTCGTAGTTCAGGTGGATGGACACCAGCAGCTGTGCGCCGCCGTTTTTGGCAAGCTCTGCCCGCTGCGAGGGCTTGAGGTAGGCAGAGCCGTCGGCGGTCAAAAGCGGGCGGAACCGCCCGTCTGCCTCCAGCTTGGCGCACAGCAGGCGCGCGGTTTGCAGGGTGATGTCACATTCGCGCAGACCGCAGCCCTCGGCGCCGTAATCCTCGCTGCCGATGTTGGGGTTCACGCCGCCGTGTCCCGGGTCCACCGCCACCACAATGCGGTCGTCCTGCGGCTCGGACGGGGCGTCGCCGGGCTTGGCTGCCGGGGCGGCTTGGGGTGCCGGGGCTGCGTCGTGAATCAAAACGGCGGCAGCCAGCGCCAGCAGCGCCGCAGCGGGCAAAAGCCAGAGCCACGGGCGGGGGCGGCGCCTTTTACGGCGGTAGACATGACGGCGCGGCGGGGCAGGGGTGCGGGTCGTTGGCATAAAAGTTCCCTCTTTTCTGTAATGTGATACCAGTATACGGGGGCAATGTGTCGGATTTGTGTCGTTTTTCGCGCTTTCACCCAATAAAACGAGCAAATTCGACAAAATGTTACAATTGGAAATAAAATCCTACCAAAATTTTGTGCGTCATTTTTGGCAGGTATTGCAAAAACAGTGATACAACGGCGATAATTAAAGCAAATGTCGAAGCGTGTCGAAAAGATGCAGCTTCCAGATATTGACAATTCTGGGGAAATCCTGTATAATGATGACGAAATCAAGGAGAAACGCAAGGCGACATATAAAGAAGAACAAAAGGAAGGAAAACCTATGATCTCGACAGGAATTATTCGCAGCATCGACAATTTGGGGCGCATCGTGCTGCCCAAGGAGCTGCGCAGCAGCTACGGCATTACCCCCGACACCCCGCTGGAAATTATGACCGAGGGCGAGATGATCTTGCTGCGCAAGTACCAGCCCGCCGATGCCTGCATTTTTTGCAACGAAGTCAAGCCCGGCACGGTGCTGCTGCACGGCAAGCGCATCTGCCCGACCTGCCGCCGCGAGCTGGAAAAGCTGTAAAGCGCGCGCGGCGCAGAGTTAAGATTTAAGATTTGCTGTGTCCGCGCAAGCGGACACATTTTTTATTATATTGTCACACCGGGAAAATTGGCGGTAACCGAAAGGCGGCAAGGAGGGGTCAAGACCCCTCCCTACAAATAACCGGGAGGTAAGCAGTTATAGGCAAAGCACCCATTTCCGGCAGGTTTGTAGGGGACGCATAGTTGCGTCCCGTGCGGTTTACCCATTATAGTGCATTGCCGGGATGGCTGCAACGGGCGGCATATATGCCGCCCCTACGGACCGACCCGCGATTTTCGCGTTGCCGCAAAACCGCGGGCGGGGCATGCCCCGCCCCTACCGCGCAAGGATTTTTTTATTGCCCTGTAGGGCGGGGTGACCCCACCCCGCCGGGGAAATTTGCGGTTGCCGCAATGTTGCCCGGGCGGTCAATGACCGCCCCTACGGATGACCCGCAATATTGTCATCGCCGCAAAACCTGTGCAACCCAAAACGACCGCCTGTTCGGCGGTCGTTTTTCCTATAAACAAATCAATCACTCTCGTGCGTCAGGCCGCGCATGGCTTCCTCGGCGTTCTTTACCAAGTTCAGCAAACTGGTCGCGTGGCGGGGGTAATCGGCGGTCAGCCGCTCGGTGCTGAGGCTCATCGTGGCGGGGTCGATGCTGTCGTGGTTGGCGTCCTCGCCCAGCAGCACGGCGTTCAGCTCGCCCTCGGTCAGGTGCATGGCGGCATCGGCGCTGCCCTGCCAGCGCGCGGGGCTGATGCGGAACATCCCCACCACGTTGCGCCCCGAGGCATCGTACAGCATACGGAACATCCGGTACACCGCCAGCATCAGGTAGCGGCTTACGCAGGTGATCAGCTGCTTGTCCTTGCTTTCCTGCAATTTATCGTACAAAATATCCAGCGAGTTTTCGATCAGCTTTTTGTACATCGTGGGCAGCACGCTGCCGCGGTACACGCTGCCGGTGGTGGGGGCGTTCGGCTCGGGCAGGTCCTCGACCTGAATGGTCTGCCCGCTGCGCTCGGCGCTGCGCCCCAAAAGGTAATCGCAGCTTACATTATAATAGTCCGCCACCTGCACCACAAAGGCAAGGCTGCACTCGCGGATGCCCTTTTCGTAATGGGAAAGCTGCGCCTGACTGATGCCCAGATCCTGTGCCGCCTGTTTCTGGGTGATCCCGCGTTCTTTGCGCAGCATCGTAAGAATACGGTTGAACTCGATTGCCATAATGTTCCTCATTCTGCAGCCGCGCCGCAATGCCGGCTGCGTAACGTTTCTACATGATGTATATTATACTTGCAAAAAAACGCTTTGTAAACCCCACATTTCGGCAGCAAAAACGCGGTTTCGGGGCGCGGGGTCTACATTTGGTTGCCCTGTGCGCAGGGTGGGTATAAATATTGTGGGCAAAATTTGGCAAAACGCTGCGGCGGGGCAAAACTGTAACCGAATTGTAACTATTTTGGCTTGAACCGGCGGGGGATTTACGGTATCCTTGTAGAAGAAATAACCTATTGGAAAGTGAGCGTAACCGCCTTGAAATATTACAAATTGCATCTGATCCGCCACGGGCTGACCCAAGGCAATCTTGACGGATTGTACATCGGCAGCGGCAGCGACCTGCCCCTTTGCGCCGAGGGACGCGCCCAGCTCAAAACGCTGAAAAAGGACTTCGCCTACCCGCAGGTGCCGCTGGTGTTCACCAGCCCGATGCTGCGCGCCACCGAAACGGCGGAGATTTTATTTCCCGGTGTAAAGCAGATCGAATTGCAGGACCTGCGCGAGATGGCGTTCGGCAAGTTTGAGGGGCAGCCCCTGCAGCAGCTGGTGCGTGACCCCGAATTTGCCCAGTGGATGGACCCGACCTGCCGCACCGTACCCGCGGGCGCCGAGGATCGGCAGCAGTTTTTCAACCGCACATCGGCGATGCTGATGAAAATGTTTGAGTATATGCTGCGCACCCACACCGAGGAAGCCGCCTGCGTGACCCACGGCGGCGTGATTATGAATATGCTCAGCCAGCACGCGCTGCCCTTCCGCAAGCCGGAGGAGTGGATGACCGACCCCGGCGCGGGCTACAGCGTGCGTCTGGACGCCGAAATGTGGATGCGCGACCACCTGGCGGAAGCCTACGACGTAGTACCCCACGGCTATCTGGACGGTATGGAGGAGCAGGACGGCTGACCCGTGCCCAGAGTGGAGCGTGGAGAGTTTAGAGTTTAGATTTGGTGTGTCCGCTTACGCGGACACATTTTTATTTTATTGCGATGCGGGCGGGGTGACCCCACCCCGCCGGGGAAATTTGTGGCTGCCGCAAAGTTGCACGGGCGGCATAGTAGCCGTGCCTACGGATGACCCGGTATTTTTGCGTTGCCGTTATGTCGCGGGCGGGGCAATGCCCCGCCCCTACGGGGTGGTGAATTTTGTTGTTGCAATATCCCGTGATGATAGGGCGTTCCCTAAAAGGGCTTTTTCTACGAAACGAAACCCACAAAAAAGCGTTCCCTTCCGCTTGCGCGGGAGGGAACGCTTTTTACATAGTATCGCCGGAATTACTCAACAATAATGCTCTTGCCGGTCATTTCGGCGGGAACGGGCAAGCCGATATAGGGCAGCATCGTCGGGGCGATGTCCGCCAGGCAGCCGCCCTCGCGCAGCTTCACGTCGCCAGCGCCGATCACGGCGAAGGGTACCACGTTGGTGGTGTGCGCGGTGAAGGGGGAGCCGTCGGGGTTCTTCATCTTCTCGGCGTTGCCGTGGTCGGCGGTCAGGAACACCACGCCGCCGGCGTTCAGCACTGCGTCGGTGACCTCGCCCACGCACTTGTCAACCGCTTCCACCGCCTTGACGGCAGCGTCAAACACGCCGGTGTGACCGACCATATCGCAGTTGGCAAAGTTCAGGATGATCACGTCATACTTGCCGCTCTCGATGCGTGCCTTGCACTCATCGGCGACCTCGTAGGCGCTCATTTCGGGCTTGAGGTCGTAGGTGGCGACCTTCGGGCTGGGGATGACCTTGCGGTCCTCGCCCTCGCAGGGCTGCTCAACGCCGCCGTTGAAGAAGAAGGTCACATGGGCGTACTTCTCGGTTTCGGCAATGCGCAGCTGGGTCTTGCCGTGGGCTGCCAGGTACTCGCCCAGCGTGTTCTTCAGCTCAACGGGGGGATAGGCGACCTCGCAATTCGGCATAGTAGCGTCATATTCTGCCATGCAGACATAGTGGACCTGCTTGCGGCCGCCGCGGCGCTCAAAGCCGGTAAAGGCGTCGTCGCAGAAAATGCGGGTCATCTGACGGGCGCGGTCGGGGCGGAAGTTCATAAAGATGACGGTGTCGCCGTCCTGCACGCGACCACCCTCGCAGGTGACGACAGGCACAACGAACTCGTCGGTCACGTCAGCGGCGTAGCTGGCTTCGATCGCCTCGGCGGCGTTGGCGGCGTGGTTGCCCTCGCCGTAGACAAAGGCGGCATACGCCTTTTCCTCGCGGTCCCAGTTGTTGTCGCGATCCATGGCGTAGTAACGCCCGGAAACGCTGGCGATCACGCCCACGCCCAGCTCGTCCAGCTTGGCTTGCAGGTCGGCGAGGAAGCCCTTGCCGCTGTGGGGGTCGGTGTCACGACCGTCCATGATGCAGTGCAGGAACACTTCCTTGGCCCCCATGTGCTTGGCCATTTCCAGCACGCCGTACCAGTGCTCCGCGTGGCTGTGAACGCCGCCGGTGCCGACCAGACCCATCAGGTGGATCGCCTTGCCGGCGTCGATGGCAGCCTTCATATTGTTGACGAGGACGGGGTTTTTCAGCATTTCGCCGTCCTTGATGGACTTGGTGATGAGGGTCAGCTGCTGGTACACGATGCGACCGGCACCCATATTGGTGTGACCGACCTCAGAGTTGCCCATCTGACCGTCGGGCAGACCGACCGCCATACCGGAGGCTTCGATGGTGGTCATGGGGTAGTTGGCGAACAGCTTATCGAGGTTGGGCTTGTTGGCAGCAGCCACGGCATTGCCGAAGGTTTTGTCCGGCGTCCAGCCGAAGCCGTCCATAATGCAGAGCATAACAGGTTTTTTGGACATAGATTTGACTCCTTTGCAAAGGGTGGAATGGGCGCTTAGCCCTTGGTGGCAGCGTCCACGATGATGGCAAACTGGTCAGCCTTCAGGGAAGCGCCGCCGATCAGACCGCCGTCCACGTTGGGCTTGCCCAGCAGTTCCTCGGCGTTCTTGGCGTTCATGCTGCCGCCGTACTGAACGGTCAGACCCTTGGCAGCGGCCTCGCCGTACAGCTCGCCGACGACCTTGCGGATGGCGGCGCAGACTTCCTCAGCCTGATCGGAGGTGGCGGTCTTGCCGGTGCCGATCGCCCAGATCGGCTCGTAGGCGATGACGACGTTCTTCAGCTCGTCCTCGGTGACGCCGTTCAGGGCGATCTTGACCTGCATACGGACCAGCTCCTCGGTGACGCCCTGCTCGCGCTGGGCCAGGCTCTCGCCGACGCAGACGATGGGCTTCAGGCCGCCCGCCAAGGCAGCCTTGGTGCGCTTGTTGACGGTTTCGTCGGTTTCGGCAAAGTACTGGCGGCGCTCGCTGTGACCGATGACGACGTACTCGACACCGAGGTCGGTCAGCATATCGGCGGAAATTTCGCCGGTGAAGGCGCCGGATTTCTCAAAGTGGACGTTCTCGGCGCCGACATGGATGTTGGTGCCCTTGGTCAGCTCGACAGCGGTGACCAGATCGGTGAAGGGAACGCAGATAACGACCTCGCAGCCGGCGTCCTTGACGGCGGGGATCAGCTCATTGATAAGGGCTTTTGCCTCGGTGGCGGTCTTGTTCATTTTCCAGTTGCCGGCGATGATGGCTTTACGGTTCTGCTTGTCCATAATGTTTCTCCTTTTATCAGATAATAGATAAGAGATAAAAGATAATAAATAAGGTGAACCGCAGCGCTTTGCGCTGCGAAAAATTTGTTTTTGCCCTGCGGGCAAAAACTCCACATAATTTATTATCTATTATCTATTCGTTTTTATCTTTTTCTTGTGCCTGCACAAGAAAAGCGCGGCGGCTTTGCCGCCGCGCTCTGCGGATTCTTAGGCTTTCTGGATCACGGCGATGCCGGGCAGCTCCTTGCCTTCGAGGTACTCCAGAGAAGCACCGCCGCCGGTGGAGATGTGGGTCATCTTGTCGCCCAGACCCATCTGCTGCACAGCAGCCGCGCTGTCGCCGCCGCCGATCACGGTGGTAGCGTCGCTCTCTGCCATGGCCTTGGCAACTGCCAGAGTACCGGCAGCCAGGGTGGGGTTCTCAAACACGCCCATGGGTCCGTTCCAGACAACGGTCTTGCTGGCCTTGACGGCGTCAGCAAACAGCTTCATGGTTTCGGGACCGATGTCGCAGCCTTCCATATCGGCAGGAATGGCAGTGGTGGGAACGATCACGGTTTCGATGGGGGCATCGATGGGATCGGGGAAGTCCTTGATGCAGGCAGCATCAACGGGCAGCAGCAGCTTAACGCCCTTCTCCTGCGCCTTGGCCATCATTTCCTTGCAGTAGTCCAGCTTGCTGTCGTCGCACAGGCTCTTGCCGATCTCGTAGCCCTGCGCCTTCAGGAAGGTGTACGCCATGCCGCCGCCGATGATCAGGGTATCGACCTTTTCCAGCAGGTTGGAGATGACGTTCAGCTTGTCAGCGACCTTGGCGCCGCCCAGAATGGCGGTGAAGGGACGCTCGGGGTCGTTCACGGCGTTGCCGAGGTACTTGATCTCCTTTTCCATCAGGTAGCCGACAGCGGTATCCTTGACGTAGTCGGT
>CAKTAS010000060.1:0-9845 GCA_934529095.1 uncultured Gemmiger sp.
TTTGACGGCACCCCTTTGTACGAGTACCCCGCCGCCAGCGTGGGGCAGAGCGAGTGGGGCAGCTGCAACTTTATGCATTCGCGCGGGGAAATTCGCTGCTTTATCCAGTCCTGCGCCGACTACTGGCTGCGGGTGTTCCACGCCGACGGTCTGCGTATGGATGCCGTCAGCCGCCTGATCTACTGGCAGGGCGACCCCAGCCGCGGGGTCAACGGCAGCACGCTGGAATTTTTAAAGGGGATGAACGCCGGCTTGCAGCAGCGCCACCCCACCGCTATGCTGATCGCCGAGGATTCCACCAACTTCCCCAAGGTCACCGCGCCCGTCGAGTACGGCGGTCTGGGCTTTGACTACAAGTGGGACCTTGGCTGGATGAACGACACGCTGGACTACTTCAAAAAAACGCCGGAGGAGCGCAAGCACAACCTGAGCAAGCTGACCTTCTCGATGATGTATGCGTGGAACGAGCATTACATTTTGCCCTTCAGCCACGACGAAAACGTTCACGGCAAGGCGACCATCGTGCAAAAAATGTACGGCGAGTACGAGGGCAAGTTCCCGCAGGCGCGCGCACTGTACCTGTATATGGCGATCCACCCCGGCAAAAAGCTGGACTTTATGGGCAACGAGTTTGCCCAGCTGCGCGAATGGGACGAAAGCCGCGAGCAGGACTGGTCGGTGCTGAAATACCCCAACCACGACAGCTTCCGGGCGTTCCGCAAGGCGCTGAACGAGGCGTACCTGCAAAACGACGGCTTCTGGCTGCGGGAGTATGACCCCGCCGCCTTCCGCTGGCTGGACTGCGCCCACCCCGAAAAGAACGCCTGCGCCATCTGGCGGCAGGGGAGTGAGGGCGGCGTGCTGGCGGCGTTCAACTTCGGCGACACCGAATTGACCGATTACGAGCTGACGCTGCCCCAAAAGGGCAAGCTGACCCTGCTGCTGGACACCGACTGGACGATCTTCGGCGGCAGCACGACCAAGCCCGCCAAGGGCAAAGCACTGCCCGCTGCCGACACGCTGACACTGAATCTGCCGCCCTTCAGCGGCGTGCTGTACGCGCTTATATAATAAGGTAGAAAAAACCCGCGCCGCCCGGAATTTCCGGGCGGCGCGGGACTTTTTTGTACGGGTTACAGGGGGGCAAGGTCAAAGCGGTAGATGGTCGTGCTGCTGTACGGCTGGTCGGGCAACACGGTGGTATCGGGAAAATCCGGGTGGTTCGGTGCATCGGGGAAATCCTCGGTTTCAAAGCAGACGGCGTCCCGCTTGTGGTACGCCGCGCCGTCCTTGCCGGGGGTCTGCGGCGCCAAGAAGTTGGCGCTGTATAGGTGCATACCGGGCAGGGTGGTCAGCACCTCCATACGGATGCCGGTCAGCGGACCGGTGACCCACGCGGCGTGGCGCAGCCCGCTGTCGCGGATGATGAAGCACTGGTCATAGCCCGAGCAGTTTTTCAGGGCGGTGCAGTCCGCCTCGATGTCGCGCCCGATGGTTTTTTCCTCGTTGAAGTCCAGCGGGGTACCCGCCACGGGCAGCTTGCGCCCGGTGGGGATGTTGTGGGCGTCGCATTCCAGATACTGGTCGGCGTCAATGGTCAGCCGATGCCCCAGCGCGGTGCCGCTGCTGTGACCGTTCAGGTTAAAATAGCTGTGGTTCGTCATATTGCAGACGGTCGGCGCATCGGTGGCGGCGGCGTAGCGGATGACCAGCCCGCTCTTGGCAAGGCTGTACTGAATTTCCAGCTCCAGGTTGCCGGGGAACCCGTCGGTGCCGTCGGCACTCAGGGCGGTCAGCGTCACGCTGTCGGCGGTGTCGGCGGTGGGTTCCATCGTAAACAGGCTGCTGCGGAACCCATGCAGCCCGCTGTGCAGGCAGTTGCCGTTCTCGTTGGGGGTGACGTGTACGATTTTTTCGTACAGGGGGAACTGCGCCCCGCCGATGCGGTTGGCAAAGCGCCCCACGGCAGCGCCCATACTGTCGCCGTTCAGCTCGTAATCGGTGGCAGAGTCATAGCCCAGCGCCACGTCCACGGGGCTGCCGCTGCGGTCAGGCACGATAATGCGGTGGATGATGGCACCGTAATTCAGGATCTGTACCTCGATAAAGTCGTTTTTCAGCACGGCGACCTTGACGGGTCTGCCGTCAGCAGTTTTGCCGAAATCACGGATCAGAACAGACATTGGACATACCTCCCGGCCTTACGGCTCTTTTTGTTCTTGCGCTGCCAGATCTTCCTTTACGCTGTCGGCGAGCTTGCCGGTGCCGTAGTTCAGCATACGGTTCACGCGGCTGACCGTGGCGCTGGACGCACCGGTTTCGCGGCGAATTTCGCTGTAGACCTTGCCTTGCAAAAGGCAGCCTGCCACAGCGTAGCGCTGTTCCATGGTGTGCAGCTCGGTCACGGCGCAAAGATCATCAAAAAATCGCAGGCAATCTTCCAGGTTGTCCAAGCGCAGAATGGCTTCGTACATGGCAAGATTGCGGTCATTGGGGTCAAGGGGAGCAGGGCGCATAGAGGGGCGCCTCCTTATCTTGTGAATTTTGTTTGCAGCGGGGGCATAGATTACCTGTATTTTAGCAAATTTGCCCAACATAGTCAATAGTTTAAACCGTAAAAGTACGATAAAACGGGTTGCGCAATATCCCGAAAAAGTGTAAAATGAAGCTATTCTACAAAGGCGGACAGGAAACTATGGGAATTACGGAAATTTTGTTATTCGTCCTGCTGGTGCTGGCACTGGCGGGGGATGTGCTTTTGGCGGTGCTGCTGCGGCGCAGCGACAAAAAAACGGCGGACGCGCCCACCGCGCAGGACTATGTGGACGCGATGACCCCCGTTTTGCAGGGCGAAACCGACCTTTTGTCGGAGCAGCTGCGCGCGATGCAGGGCGAAAGCCTGCGCACGACCTCGTCGTCGCTGCGGGATTTTTCCGCCGTGCTGAGCGAAAACCAGCGGCAGGCGGCAGCGGCGAACACCGCCCGGCTGGAATCCATCGACCGTGCCGGGGCGGCGCGGCAGAAGGCTGCCAACGACGCTATGCTGGCGCAGCTGACGATGATGGAAACCCGCTTGAAAAATCTGGAAGATTCCAACGCCGTCCGGTTGGAGGGCGTGCGCGGGGCGGTGGTGCAGGGGCTGAACACCATCCGCGCCGACAACAACCAGAAATTGGAGGAAATCCGCGGCACGGTGGAGGAAAAATTGCAGGATGCGCTGCAAAAGCGCATCACCGATTCCTTCCGCGCTGTCAGCACCCAGCTGGAACAGGTGTACAAGGGTCTTGGCGAGATGCAGAGCCTTGCCGCCGATGTCGGCAGTCTGAAACAGGTGCTTTCGGGCGTGAAAACGCGCGGCATTCTGGGCGAAGTGCAGCTGGGCGCGATTTTGGAGCAAATCCTTGCGCCCGGTCAGTACGAGGAAAACGTTGCCACGGTACCCGGCAGCGCCAACCGCGTGGAGTATGCCATCAAGCTGCCGGGGCAGGAGGGCGCGGTCTGGCTGCCCATTGACGCAAAATTCCCCGGCGACACCTACCAGCATCTGCAGGCGGCGTTGCAGCAGGGCGATGCCGCGGCGGCTGCCGCTATGCGCAAGGCACTGTACAATGTGCTGCGGCAGGAGGCAAAGGACATCCACGACAAGTACATCGAGGTACCTTACACAACGAATTTCGGTATTCTGTTTTTGCCGTTTGAGGGGCTGTATGCCGAGGTGGTTTCCGGCGGCGTGACCGAAACCCTGCAGCGGGAATACCAAATCACCGTGGCGGGTCCCTCCACCATGGCGGCGCTGCTGAACGCCTTGCAGATGGGCTTCCGCACGCTGGCGATCCAAAAGCGTAGCGGCGAGGTCTGGACGGTGCTGGGCGCGGTAAAGACCGAGTTTGAAAAGTTCGGCACAGGCCTGGCGCAGATGCAGCGCCACCTGAACCAGACCGGCTCCGATCTAGAGGAGCTGATCGGCACGCGCAGCCGCGCCATCACCCGCAAGCTGGAATCGGTGCAGCAGCTGGAGGACGATACGGCAAGAGAGATTCTGGGCATCGGGGATGCGGGAACAGAAAAAGATAATAGATAAAAGATAAAAGATAAAAAATAAGGTGGAGTTGGCACGCCCCTTGACGGGGCGCGCCAACAAACGGGGCGGCGGGCAAATTTTGTTGGAAAAACCTCCGTTTTGCCCTTGACAACGGCTTGCACCTGTGGTAAACTATTGCTTGTAAAAAAAGCAGCAACCGGCAGTAGGCCGTCGGCTCACCTTGAGAGTTCTCAAAACTCCGGGTCATACCCAGTACGCACACAGTGCGTTATTTCGTATGTTCGGCGGCTGCTTTTATGGCAGCCGCTTTTATCATTTATCAGACACTTGTGGGAGGTGTATTCCAATCGCCAGCAACAGCAATTCCAAGGAACTGGAAATCAATGAACAGATCCGCGACAAGGAAGTCCGCGTGATCGGCGCAGACGGCGCACAGCTCGGCATTATGAGCCCGCGCGATGCCCTGCGTATGGCTATCGAAAAGGATTTGGATCTGGTCAAGATCGCCCCGACGGCTAAGCCGCCCGTGTGCAAGATCCTTGACTACGGCAAATACCGTTTTGAACAGCAGAAGAAGGAAAAGGAAGCCAAGAAAAACCAGAAAGTGGTTGAGATCAAGGAGATCCGCCTGTCTTTGAACATTGATACCAACGACTTTAACACCAAGGTGAATCAGGCTGCCAAGTTCTTGCAGCAGGGTCACAAACTCAAGGTTAGCATCCGGTTCCGCGGCCGCGAGATGGCACACACCAGCTTGGGTCTGGAGGTGCACAATCGTTTTGCCGAGGCGTTGGCAGGCAAGGCCGTCATCGACAAGCAGCCCAAGCTTGAGGGTCGCAGTATGATGATGTTCATGTCGCCCGTACCCAACAAGTAAAAAGCAACTCTTTAGGAGGAAAACAACAATGGCTAAAATGAAGCTCAAGACCCTTTCCGGCGCCAAAAAGCGTTTCAAGATGACTGCTTCCGGCAAGATCAAGCGCAATGCATCCAAGCGCCGTCACATCCTGACCAAGAAGACCACCAAGTTGACCCGTGGTCTGCGTATGCCCAAGTACGTCGATAAGACCAACGAGGCAACCGTTAAAAAGATGATGCCCTACGGCGGCTAATCGGTAAACACTTAGGTCAGAACAATTACCAGAGTAATAAAAGGAGATATAAACCATGGCTCGTATTAAAGGCGCTACCATGACGCACAAGCGTCGTGCTAAGACTCTCAAACTCGCAAAGGGCTACTACGGTGCTAAGTCCAAGCACTTCCGCATGGCCAAGCAGGCCGTTATGAAGAGCGGCAACTACGCTTTCGTCGGTCGCAAGCAGAAGAAGCGTGAGTTCCGCAACCTGTGGATCACCCGCATCAACAACGCTGTTCGTGCGCAGGGTATGAACTACTCCACCTTCATGAACGGTCTGAAGAAGTCCGGCATCGAGCTGAACCGCAAGATGCTCAGCGAGATGGCTATCCACGATCCCGCCAGCTTCACCGCTTTGGTCGAGACCGCCAAGAAGGCTCTGTAATAACCGCAAAAAAGACTCACGCGCCCGCGTGAGTCCTTTTGTGTTTAAGGGGCAAATGAATTTCCCGCACAAAAAGATTGATTTTACCGGAAAGGGGCGCTACAATGGAAGCAGCCATCACCAGCCGCGACAACGCCAAAATCAAATTTGCCTGCGCCGTGCGCGACAGCGAAAAACGCCGCGCGCAGGAGGGGCTTTTCTTTGCCGAGGGTCCCAAGCTCTGCCTGGAGCTTGCCAAAAGCTGCACCCCCCGCATGGCGTTTGCCACCGCAGCGGCTATGGCAAAGACCCCCGCGTTAAGCGCCCTGGACCCCGCCGAAATTGCGCCCCATGTGGCGGAAAAGCTGGCGGGGACCAAGTCCAGCCAGGATGTCTTTGTGCTGTTTGAAACCCCCGCCCCGGCGGCGTCGGCTTTGCAGACGGCGCGGCGCATTCTGGCGCTGGAAGGCGTGCAGGACCCCGGCAATGTGGGTACCCTTTTGCGCAGCGCGGCGGCGTTCGGCTTTGATGCCGTGCTGCTGGGCGCAGGGTGCGCGGCGCCGTTTTCGCCCAAGACGCTGCGTTCCTCCATGGGGGCGGCGGGGCGTCTGCCCGTGGTGCAGACCGAAAACCTGCCCGCCGCCCTGCAAGCGCTGCGCAGCCGCGGCGTGACTTGTCTGGCAGCGGCGCTGTACCGCTCTGTCGCGCTGGACGAGGCGGGCAGCGATTTTCCGCAGGGGCTTTGCGTGGTCATCGGCAGCGAAGGGCAGGGGCTTACGCAGGAAACGATCGACGCCTGCGATCTGGCAGTGCGCATCCCCATGACCGACCGGGTCGAAAGCCTGAACGCCGGTGTGGCGGGCAGCGTGCTGCTGTGGCAGTTCCGCGGGGTGTAAGCGATGGACAAAACATTGGCGTGGCTCTGGCTCGCCGAAGCCGTGGGTACGGCGTTTCCGGCAGCCAAGGAGCTGCTGGAGCTATACCCCGACCCCGAACAGCTCTACGAGGGGCTGCGTCTGGGCAAGGAGGCACCGCCCCTTTGCCTTGGTGATGCCGCCGCCGACAAGCTGTGCGGCACCACCCCCTTTGACTATGAGGAACGCTATGACCACTGCCTGCTTTCGGGCGTGGAAATTCTGACCCCCGATGACCCGATGTACCCCGCGCGGCTGCTCGATTTGCCCGATCTGCCGCTGGTGCTGTACGCCACCGGCGACATCACCTGCCTGAACGGGCAGCGCTATGTGGGTATGGTCGGCACCCGCCGCCCCGGTGCCTACGGGCGGCAGGCGGCGTTTGAGCTTTCGCTGGAAATGGCAAAGCAGGGCGTGGTCATCGTAAGCGGTCTGGCAGACGGGCTGGACAGCGAGGGTCACCGCGCCGCCGTGCAGGCGGGCGTACCCACCGTAGCGTTTCTGGGTACCGCCATCGACAAAACCTACCCCGCCGCCAACGGCGCCCTGCGGCAAAAGCTGCAGGCGTGCGGCGGTGCGGTGTGCAGCGAGTACCCGCCCGGCTACCCCGCCAAGATGAAGGGTACGTTTTTGGAGCGCAACCGCCTGATTGCCGGTATGAGCGAGGCGCTCTGCGTGGCGGAGGCGCGCACCCGCAGCGGCACGCTGAACACCGTGGGTCACGCCCACCGCTACGCGCGCCCCGTGTTTGCCGTACCAGGCAACATTTACAGCCCCCTGAGCGAGGGCACCAACGAGCTGCTGCGCACCCACCGCGCCGAGCCGCTTTGCAGCGCCGCCAACGTGCTGGAAACGCTGGGCATACAGGGACACGCGCAGCCGCCCCAGCCGAAAAGCACCTTTGATGCGGCGGCGGTCAGCGCCGATGCCAAGCGCATCTATGATTGCCTGAGCCAGACCCCGCAAAGCGTTGAGGAGCTTTGCACCGCTGCCGGGCTGAACGTGCCGCAGACCGCTGCCGCCTTGGTGGAGCTGGAAATTTTCGGCGGTGCCGAAAAGCAGCAGGGCGAGCGATATATAGCCAAGTGAATCCCCGCAGGCGGCTTCGGCTGCCCGACGGTACAATATAAAGAGGTTTTTCAATATGCCTAAAAAGCCAAAACTTGTCATTGTGGAATCCCCCGCCAAGGCCAAGACCATCGGCAAATATCTGGGTCGCGGCTACAAGGTGACCGCCAGTATGGGACACGTCCGCGACCTGCCCGCCAGCAAGCTGGGCATTGATGTAGAAAACAACTACGAACCCAAATACATCACCATCAAGGGCAAGCAGAAGCTGGTCAAGGAATTAAAGGCAGAAGCCAAGCAGTGCGACGGCGTTCTGCTGGCAACCGACCCGGACCGCGAGGGCGAAGCCATCAGCTGGCATCTTGCCAATATTCTGGGTCTGGACCCCGCCGCCCCCAACCGCGTGACCTTTGACGAGATCACCAAAAAGGGCGTGCAGGAGGGTATGGCGCATCCCCGCGCCATCAATATGGACTTGTTCAACGCCCAGCAGGCGCGGCGCGAGCTGGATCGTCTGGTGGGCTATAAGCTCAGCCCGTTCCTGTGGCGCAAGGTGCGCCGCGGCTTGTCTGCCGGGCGCGTGCAGAGCGTTGCCGTGCGGCTGATCCGCGACCGCGAATTGGAGATCGAGCGCTTTGTGCCGGATGAATACTGGAACATTGACGCCGTGGTCTACCCCAAGGGCGCCAGCAAAAATGCCTTTACCGCGCGCCTTGCCGCGGCTGCGGACGGTACCAAGCTGACCGTGACCGACAAGCAGCAGGCGGATGCCATCACCGCCGCGCTGGACGGCAAGGAATACGTCATCACCAAGCTGGAAAAGGGCAAGCGCCGCCGCCAGCCTGCGCCGCCGTTTATCACCTCGACGCTGCAGCAGGACGCCAGCCGCGCCTACGGCTTTTCTGCCACCCGCACGATGCGCGCCGCCCAGACCCTGTACGAAGGCGTGGACATCGCCGGACACGGCACCGTGGGTCTAATCACCTATATGCGTACCGACAGCCTGCGCATTGCCGACGAGGCTGCCGCCGCCGCCAAGGGCTTTATCGCCAACCGCTGGGGCGAGGACTACGTCTGCAAGACCCAGCGCAAGTGGAAATCCCGCTCTGCCACGGCAGCGCAGGACGCCCACGAAGCCATCCGCCCCTCTATGCCGGAACTGACCCCCGATGAGGTCGAGCAGAGCATCAGCGGCGACATCGCCAAGCTGTACCGCCTGATCTGGAGCCGCTTTATGGCAAGCCAGATGGCAGACTGCGTGCAGGACACCGTGTCGGCGTCCATCACGGCAGGGGACTATCTGTTCCGCGCTTCGGGTTTCCGCGTGGCGTTTGACGGCTTTACCGCCCTGTACGAGGAATCCACCGACGAAAAGCAAAAGAAGGAAACCGCCCTGCCCCCGCTGGAGGAGGGTCAGGTCTTGCAGCTGCGCTCGCTGAATGCCGACCAGAAATTTACCCAGCCGCCGCCGCTGTACACCGAAGCCACGCTCATCCACGCGCTGGAGGAAAACGGCATCGGACGCCCCTCGACCTATGCGCCCATCATTACCACCATTGTGGATCGCGGCTATGTCGAGAAGGACCAGAAAAAGCTGAAAACCACCCCCTTGGGGCAGGCGGTCAACACCGTGATGCTGGAGCAGTTCCCCAACATTGTGGACGTAAAATTCAGCGCAGATATGGAGAAAAAGCTCGACGTTGTCGAAGCCGGCAAGGAAGATTGGGTCAAGGCGGTGGACGAGTTCTATCAGGGCTTTGCCAAGAGCTTAGAGGATGCCGAAAAAAATATGGAGGGCAAGCGCGTCAAGGTCGAGGATATCCCCACCGATGAAATTTGCGACAAATGCGGCAAGCCGATGGTCATCAAGTCCGGACGGTACGGCAAGTTCGTTGCCTGCTCCGGATTCCCTGAGTGCCGCAACGCCCACCCCATCGTCAAGGATACCGGCGGCATCTGCCCGCTGTGCGGCGGTCATATGCTACTGCGAAAAAGCGCGAAGGGACGCATTTATTACGGCTGCAGCAAGTACCCGACCTGCAATTTTATGACGTGGGACGAGCCTGTTGCCGAAAAATGCCCCCAGTGCGGCAACACCCTGTACAAGAAAAAGGGGCAGCTGTACTGCGCCAAAGAGGGCTGCGGATTTGAAAAGCCGCTGGAAAAGAAATAAAGCAACACCACACGGGAGTTTATATGCAAGTAACTGTAATTGGTGCCGGGCTTGCCGGTTCCGAAGCCGCCCTGTGGCTGGCTGACCGCGGCGTGCAGGTCACGCTGTATGACCAGAAGCCGCAAAAATTTTCCCCCGCGCACAAAAG
>CAKTAS010000061.1:0-9688 GCA_934529095.1 uncultured Gemmiger sp.
AATGCACGGGCAGGTCAGGGCTTGCCTTATTTCTATCCACGCCCTCCGCGGGGAGGGCGACTAGACCGCCCACCCCGCTAAACGCGCATTTAGCATTTCTATCCACGCCCTCCGCGGGGAGGGCGACGTATTCCTGTTTTACGCTAAATGCGCGTTGTAGCGATTTCTATCCACGCCCTCCGCGGGGAGGGCGACAGGGCTGCACTATATCATCCGGGGCTTGTTGGTTGATTTCTATCCACGCCCTCCGCGGGGAGGGCGACAGCAAAAGTACACAAAAATCCTGTGCATCTTTTGCGCAAAGGGTACAATCATTTCCCCGCCGGGCGGCGCAATCCGCCGCGCAGCGGCAAAACGGCAGCTTCAACATTCAACAACTTAGAAACAAAATGTTGAAACTCTTGGTGCGAAGCATCCCGGCAGGTGTTGGTCACCGGGGGTTCGCACCGGGGTCACAGCAGCAAAACCTCGTCCTGCGCAAACGCGGGGTGCAGCCCAACGTGTTCAACGCGGCCTTTGTAATGGTTGCCCAGCTGGTAAAACCGCAGGCTGTCGGCGGCGGGGTCGATCAGCGCCGTCAGCTGCGCCTTGAACATCGCGTACTGCGCGGCATCCAGCAGGCACTCAAACACCGAGTTCTGCACCCGCTGACCGTGGTTGACGCACGCCTTGGCGACCTTGCGCAGACGCTTGCGCCCGGCGGCGGTTTCGGTGTTGACATCGTAGGTCACAAGCACCAGCATAGGCATCCCTCACTTCCAGAAAAACGGCGGGTACACGTCCAAATCTCCGCGCAGCGTGCGTGCCAGCAGCAGCGCCTGCACATAAGGCACCAGCCCCCAAGGCAGTTTTTCCTGCAGGAAGGGGTGGGTGATCTGCTCCTGCTTTTTGGTTTGCCACGCCTTAAAGAACGCTTGCCGCCCTGCATCGGTCAGCCAGACGGCGCCGTTTTCCTGCGCTTGCAGATGCTTGGCGGTCAGGATTTTCTGGTTGACGCAGGAAAGCACAAACCGGTCGGCATAGACAGCGCGCAGCTCCTCCATCAAATCCAGCGCCAGACTTTGCCGCCCCGGGCGCGGGCGGTGCAGAAACCCCACATAGGGGTCCAGCCCGACGGCGGACAGCGCAGCGGCGCAGTCGCGTGCCAGGATCGAGTACGAAAACGACAGCAGCGCGTTGATATTATCCAGCGGCGGGCGGCGGCTGCGCGCCGTAAACGCAAAATCCTGCTGTTGCTGCAGCACCAGCCCGTTGAAGCAGTCAAAATACCGCTGGGCTGCCTCGCCCTCCAGCCCCAACAGCTGGGCGGGGTCGGTGCAGGTTTCGATCAGCGGCAGGGCGGCGGCAAGCTGGCGGGAAGTGCGCTTGAACTGCTCCACCGGCACCCGCTGCGGGTGGTCGCGGGTGGCGCGTTCCAGCACCCAGCGGGCGTTGTAGACCTTGCCCAAGATAAACCCGCGGGCAAGGCGGCAGCTCTGCGCGGGGTCGTCCGCCGTGCGGTACTGGGTCTGCCGCAGCAGCACGTTGCCGCGTTCCTCGCCCACGGTGCGTGCCAAAAATTGACCGCGCGGCGAGAAAAAACAGAGGTCCACGCCCCGGCGTGCGCAGGCACCCATCAGGGCGGGGCTGGCGCCGGCATAGCTGAAGGACACGATGCCCTCCAAGGTGTGCAGGGGAAACTGCCGCACCGGCTGCCCCGTGCGGCTGACCGCCACGGTTTCGCCGTCCAGCGAAAGGTAGGCGTCCTCGGACAGGACAAACAGGGTATTCAGCAGCTGTCGCACGGGGACACCTCCTCGTCAATATGCTGCCGCAGGTAGGCGGCGGGGTCGGCGCGGCGGCACAGCACCGGCAGGCAAATGGCCTTGAGCGAACAGGCATTGCAGTGTTTGCCGGGCTTGACCTTGGGGGTGTACCCGCGCGCAAAGCAGCGGTTCATCTCGTCCGCCATCGCCTGTGTTTCGGCGCGCAGCTCCGGTGTCAGGGGGACAAGCTCGCGGCGGCGGGTTTCGGCGTAAAAGAGCGCACCCTGCGGGACGCTGCACACCAGCATTTCCTCCAGCGCCATCGCCTGGGCGCAGAGCTGCAGCCGGTCGGCGTTGTTCTCTTTGGCGTGTCCGTGCTTGTATTCCACGGGCAGGGGCAGCCAAAGTCCGGTGCGTCCCTGCAGGGGTACCCCGGCGGGGTCGGCGCGGAATTCCACCACATCGCAATGCCCCGAAAGCCGCAGCCGCCCGCTGTTGACACGCATCCCGCGCACCACCAGCAGGTCGCCGCGCTTTTCGGCAAAGGTATCGTCGTGGCAGCGGTCGTGTTCCAAGCGCCCCTCGGCGGTGCGCAGGTTTTCCGCCCACTGCTGCTCCAAGTGGATGAGCGCCCACTGGCGGCGGCAAAACGCAAAATGCTGAATGCCGGACATCGCCAGAAAATCATCCTCTGCCATCAGGAGAACCTTTCGCAGCTGACCCCGGCGGGCAGCTGGGAATCCACCGTGACGGTGTAGTCGCTGTAGGCGCGGGCAACGGCAACCTCCGGCTTGCGGGCAATATGCACCGACTCAAACAGCTTGTAGGCGGGGGCGTTGCCCAGCTCGCAGTCGTGCTTAAAGACGATCAGCTCGCGCACTGCCATCTTGCCGCGGGCGGCGCTGTGGTCCACCTCGAACATATTGAGGATCGCCTGCCACAAAAGCTGCAGGTCGTCCTCGGAAAAGCCGGTGGTTTTGCGTGCCAGATTGGCGGAAACATAGCCCTCGGCGCGGTACAGACCGTAAGGCACCACGGACTTGCGGCCGAACTCGGTTTCTTTTTTCAGGGCGTCCGCCTCGGTGGTGATCGCCACGCGGGTGACGGTGATATCCTGCGGAACGATGGGGTCTACCGAGCGGGCAAAGCCCAGCTGCACGGGACCGCGCACCTGCCCGCAGTTCAGCGCACCCTTGACAAAGGTGGTCATAACGGCGCCGAAGGTGCGGATGTCAAAGAAATTGCCGCACAGCCAATCGCGGATCTTTGCGTCAATCTGCGGGTCGTTCTTTTTCAGCTGCGCGCCCAGGGTTTTGGCGTCCTTGCCGGAGCTTTTCTGGATGGCTTCCAGCTCGCTGCCGATGCCCAACGCCGCGCCGGCTTCCAGATCGCTGCGGTTCAGCGGCACGCCATCCTTGATGTAGATGCGGTAGCCGTCGGCGTCCTCCTTGACGGTTTCGACATAGTTGCGGATCTTGCGCTTTAAGCAGACATCGGTCACAATGCCATGCCCGGTTTCGGGGTCGATGCGGGGCATATTGCCCGCGTCGGGGTCGCCGTTGGGGTTGCCGTTTTCAACATCGAACAAAATAACGAACTCATAGCGGTTCTTGATCACTTCCGACATAAGTTTATTCCTCCGTTTTCTTGGTGTAGCGCTGCTGCGTCTGGTGGTAGTAGCCGATGATGAACGCGCCCTGCTCGGGCAGGGTCATCTGGGTGGGGAAACTGCGGTTCAGCCGCCCAATCAACTGGGTCAGCTGCTTGCTGAAGTAGACCTGCCTGCCGCTGCTCAGCTTGGCGAGATGCTTTTCTGCCAGCTTGATCAGCGTGGGGTAGACGTAGGCGGGGTGGGTCATAGCGGAGTTGAAGTACCTGTCCTTGATGGTGGTGTTCAGCTCGGATCCCAGTGCTTCCTGTTGGATTTGCTCCAGCACGGAGAACAGGCGTCCCAGCAGATAAGGCAGGGCGTTGCAGTCTTGGTTCAGTTCCACGGTCAAAACCTCCTTTGGACAAAGCGGATGCGGACGACGTAAATAGTAGGCTTTCAGGATGGCAGTGCGCCCGCGGGTGATCTCGCGCTCGGCGCGGATGCGCAGCATAACAGCGTTCAGCAGGGTGGCGGGGTAGGGCGTACCGTCCGTGACGGCGCGCAGAACGTCGCCGGACAGCTGCGGGGCGGGTGCAGGGTTCTGGTCTTTTTTGTTGACGGTTTCCTGCAAAAGAAAATACAGAGGAATGGTTTCAAATTTTTCGTTGGCGGGGCGGACGATGCGCAGGTCGTCGTAATGGCGCTGCACGTTTTCTACCAGCGCACCGAAGGTATCCTGCCGGAAAAACCGCACCGAAAGCCGCGCGGCGTTGGGGGCAAGCCCCAGCAGGTAAAAGTGGGTGCCGGGGTCCAGCGTGATGCCGTGCCAGTCGGCGGGTTTGCCGTGGGCAAGGCGGTCCAGCAGCCCCAGCAGTTCGGTTTCGGTCATACCGCCTTGGGAGAACAGCATCTCCATACAGGCGTCCTGATAGGCAGGCTGCCCGCCCTGCGCCCAGCAGACCACCGCGGTGTCGCCCAAGGTCTGGCGGTGTTCGCGGTCTGCCAACAGGTAGTTGAGCGCCTGCGTGTAGGCGGAGGCGGCGTAGCTGCCCACCGGGGCGTTGCCGCCCTGCTTGTGTCCGTAGGAGCAGAAGGCATCGGCGTTGAAGGAAACAATGTCGGCACCGGAGGGTTGCGCCCCCGCCACGCCCTTTATGGACGGGTGCAGCCGCGCCAGCGGGGCTTGCTGCCCGGTGACCAGACAGCGCACGGGCGGGGCGTCGTCCTGGGCGCTGCAGCGGCGCTGCCACGCCGCGCGGATGTCGGCATCGTCCAAAACAAAAGCGCCGTCGGACGTCAAAAATTCGAGGTTGCCGCCCTGCATCAGCTCGTCCCAGTGGGGCTGCAGCACGGGGCTTTCGGCGGCGGAAGCCGGCTGCCAAGCGGAAAAAAACGCGCGTACCGCCGCGGCGGCGCTGCCGGGGGTGTCCTGCAAAATGTCCTGATGCAGCGTGCGGCAGGCGGCAAAGCACTGCGCGGCGCGTTCCGGCTTGCCCTTGGCGTCCGCGCCCAAGATGTAAGAGCTGTTGTCGCACAAAAAGTTGGCAGCCACGCCGGAGGAACGCTTGACACGGTCGGGTACAAACTCCTCTCGGGGCAGCACCACGGTCTTTTTGCCGCGCTGCTGCGGCGTGCGCAGATCGTGCAGCACAAGCGGCTGCCCATCGTCCGCAAGCTGCAAGCCCCAGCTGATTTTTTCCTTGACCCAGCCGGGGGCGCTCAGCGTGCCGTTTTGCAAAAGGTCCTCATAATAGCGGACCAGCGCTTGCAGAATCATCGCAGCACCTCGCAGTTCTGCGTGTCCAGCACGCCGTGTTCCAGCTTGGCGCGGAAATAGGTCGGGGTGATGTTGGCGGGGTCGCTGTAATCGAAATCGTATGTCATAAATCCCAGATCGCAGCTTGTGCTGATGGTGGGGATCGCCCCGCCCTGCCACGCGCGGAAAGCGGCGGGAAACTCCCGGCAGCCGAAATACGGCGTGTGGTAGCACTGCCCCTTGGCCATGCGGCGGGTCACGATGTCCTGAAATTTGCCGGGGTTGTCGCCGGGGGCGGCGCGGTCGGTCATGGTGAATTCGGCTTCAATGACATAGTGGACGTCCTGCAAAACCATGGCGGCACGCTGGGCGATCTTCTGGCTTGTGATAAGGGACGGTATCTCGCCGCCCTGCATGGCTTTGCGCACTTTATCGTACGGAATTTTATCCGTGACCTCGTTGCGGCGGATGTTGGTAAAGCGGATGGGATTTAATACATAGATACGTCGGATATGCCACTGCAGACCGGGGTGGTAGTAGATGGCTTCCACCAGCCCGCGCGCGGCGGACGGCGTGGGTACGTCATAGCTGACGCGCTCCACGTGCATTTCCGGGCGGCTGAACAGGGCGTAGGGACCCCAGACTTCCAGTTGGATCATAGCTTCAGCTCCTTTCCTTAGTTCTTATATAAACCACGCCTCGCCTGTTTCGATTTGCAGGCTCAAGCCGATTTCTTGCTCATAATAACGCAGGTCCGTCAAATACCAGACGGTGTCCTGCCATTGCTGCACCGCGCCCGCCTGCTGCAAAAGGCGCAGGTGGTCGGGGTAAACGGTCACGCCGTACTGCCCCAAGGCGCGGAAAACGCGGCGGTCGGCGCGTCCCTGCTGCAAATCTGCCAGCAGCTCGGCACCCCTGCCCAGCGGAACATACACGGTTTCGGCGGGGGATTCGATCAGGCGGAACTTCTCCGCCACGGCGGCAAAGGGCATGATCTTGTGATCCATACCGTGGGCGATGCCGGGCAGAATGCCCTTGGCGTCCAGCTGGGCGTCACCCTTTAAATCGCGGTAAAACGTAAAATATTGTTCGATCGCCTGCGGGTCGGCGGGGTCGGCAAAGGCTTGCAGCACCCGCTGCGTGGTGCTGACATTCAGGCGCAGCATGGGCGGCACGGGCGCATCCTGCAGCGCAAAAATGCAGACGGGGCTTTCGGCGGCGGTGCGCCTGCCCTCACGGTTGCAGCGCCCGGCAGCCTGCAAAATGGAATCCAGCCCGCAAATCTCACGGTATACGGTGGGAAAATCCACGTCCACCCCGGCTTCGATCAGGCTGGTCGCCACCACGCGGCAGGGCTGCCCCGCCTGCAGGCGTGTGCGAATCTGCCGCAAAAGCTGCTTGCGGTGGGCGGGGCATTGCAGGGTGGTCAGGCAAAAGCGCCCTTCGGCGGGCAGCGCGGCAAACAGCTCCTGCGCGGTCTTGCGACGGTTTACGATGCACAGCATCTGCGCGGACTCGTTCAGCCGCTGTGCCAGCGCCGCCTGCGGCAGCGTGCCGAGATCGTGCAGGCTCACCCGGCGGAATGCCGCATACTGGGCAGCCGGGTCGGGGCAAAGCTCCCGCAGGGGAAGTTCGGGGGCAAACTCTGCAAACAGGGGCTGCAGGGCGGGCTGGGTGGCGGTGCATAAAACGGCGGTACAGCGGTAATTCTTGACCAGTTCAGCGATGGCAGCCACACACGGGCGCAGGTAGGGGACAGGCAGGTTCTGCGCCTCGTCAAAGATGAGCACGCTGTTGGCGATGTTGTGCAGCTTGCGGCAGCGCGCCGGGCGGTTGCCGTACAGCGACTCAAAAAACTGCACGGAGGTGGTCACAACGACCGGGGCGTCCCAGTTTTCGGCGGCGAGCGCCTTGCGGTAGGCGGTTTCGTCGCTGTTTTCGGCTGCCGAATACTCCGCCCCGGCGTGATGCTCCAGCACATTTTTGCGCCCCAGAATGCCGGCAAAAACCTCGGCGTTCTGGTCGATGATGGAGGTGTAGGGGATGACGTAAATCACGCGCTGCAGCCCCTGCGCGGCAGCCTGTGCCAGCGCAAACGCCAGCGAGGACACGGTCTTGCCGCCGCCGGTGGGTACGGTCAGCGTGAACAGCCCGCGCGGCTGGGTCTGCCCGGCGGCAAGGCAGGCACGCAAAATGTCGCTGCGCCGTGCATTTAACCCGGCGGAGGGTCGCAGCCACGGGGCAATGTGGTCCTGCAGGCGCGCCAGCAGGGTGGGGATGTCGTCGTAGTCCCCGCGCGGGGCGGGGGCGCCGTTCATAAAGGCTTCGGTGTCCAGATAGTCGGCGTCCACCAGGCAGGAATAGAGCATCCGGGTGAAAAACGCCTGACTGTATGCGTCCTTGGCGGCGCGGGGCGAAAGTGTCGGCAGGGTGATTTCGCGCTGCCAGCCGTCATACGGCTCCAGCGGGCGCTTCAGCCGCCCCAACAGGGTGGCGCTTTCGGCGGGGTCGATGCGGGTGCCGCCGTCCGGCAAACCGCCGTGATGCCCGGCAACGGCAAAAGCGATTTCATTCCATCCGCGCTGCACCGCCTGCTGCGCCCCGGCGGTGGAATGATCCACCTTGGCGCCGCCCCGCAGCCGACGCTGAAACCCGGCGCTGTACTTGCCGATGTCGTGCAATTTTGCCGCTGCATCGCCGTAATCGGCAGCATCAAAGGCGGCAGCAAACCGGCGGCAAAGCGCTGCCGTACCCAAAAGATGCTCGGCGACAGTCTGTGTCTGTGCGCCGTCATCGCGGATATGCGCAAGCGCGGGGGAAGGGACATCAGCGGACATAGGGCAGCCTCCTTTTGGTTTTTATGACTCCATTATACACCCGTTAGAGTACAATAAAAGGGGCTGCAAACCCATGAAAAACATCTTTGTAGAATCAAACAAGATGCGATGCAGTAATTTGTGCATTTTGCGAAAAAAGGCGGTTTGCCGGCAGGTTTGTAGGGAACGGTCTTGACCGTTCCGTGCGGTTTGCCCGTTAGGCTGCATTGCCGGGATGGCTGCAACGGGCGGCATATATGCCGCCCCTACAAATAACCCGGAAAATGGCGGTTTCCGTAATGCCGCGGGCGGGGCATGCCCCGCCCCTACTGTGCGATGATTTTTTATTGCCCCGTAGGGCGGGGTGACCCCACCCCGCCGGGGGAATGGGCGGTGACCGCAAAATTGCCGGGCGGTCAATGACCGCCCCTACGGGGTGGCATATTTTTGTCGTTGCAATATTCCGTGGTGATGCGGATTTCCGGCAGGTTTGTAGGGAACGGTCTTGACCGTTCCGTGGCGTTTGCCCGTTAGGTCGCTTTGCCCGGACGGCTGCAACGGGCGGCATAGTAGCCGTGCCTACCAATAACCCGGTAAATAGCGGTTTCCGTAATGCCGCGGGCGGGGCATGCCCCGCCCCTACCGCAAAAGGATTTTTTATTGCCGCAAAACAAACCCCGCCCTGTCCGCGTTGGCGGACAGGGCGGGGTATTTTACTTATAAATCAGGAACAACCCGGCATTACAGCTTCGGGCCGGCGGCGACCAGGGCCTTGCCGTGCTCGTTGCCTTCGTACTTGGCGAAGTTCTTGATGAAGCGGCCGGCCAGATCCTGCGCCTTGGTCTCCCACTCGGCGGCATCTGCATAGGTGTCGCGGGGGTCCAGGATGGCGGGGTTGACGCCGGGCAGCTCGGTGGGAACCTCGAAGTCGAAGTGGGGGATCTTCTTGGTGGGAGCCTCGTTGATGGCGCCGCTCAGGATCGCGTCGATGATGCCGCGGGTATCCTTGATGGTGATGCGCTTGCCGGTGCCGTTCCAGCCGGTGTTGACCAGATAGGCCTTGGCGCCGGACTTCTGCATCTTCTTGACCAGCTCCTCAGCGTACTTGGTGGGGTGCAGCTCCAGGAAAGCCTGACCGAAGCAGGCGGAGAAGGTCGGGGTGGGCTCGGTGATGCCGCGCTCGGTGCCGGCCAGCTTGGCGGTGAAGCCGCTCAGGAAGTAGTACTGGGTCTGCTCGGGGGTCAGGATGCTGACCGGAGGCAGAACGCCGAAAGCGTCAGCAGACAGGAAGATGACGTTCTTGGCTGCGGGGGCGCTGGAAACGGGGCGGACGATGTTCTGGATGTGGTTGATGGGGTAAGAAACGCGGGTGTTCTCGGTGACGCTCTTGTCATCGAAATCGACCTTGCCGTTCTCATCCAGAGTGACGTTCTCCAGCAGGGCGTCGCGCTTGATGGCGTTGTAGATGTCGGGCTCGGACTCCTTGTCCAGGCCGATGACCTTGGCGTAGCAACCGCCCTCGAAGTTAAAGACGCCGTTGTCGTCCCAGCCGTGCTCGTCGTCACCGATCAGCAGACGCTTGGGGTCGGTGGACAGGGTGGTCTTGCCGGTGCCGGACAGACCGAAGAAGATGGCGGTGTTCTTGCCGTTCATGTCGGCGTTGGCAGAGCAGTGCATGGAAGCAATGCCCTTCAGGGGCAGGAAGTAGTTCATCATGGAGAACATGCCCTTCTTCATCTCGCCGCCGTACCAGGTGTTGATGATGACCTGCTCACGGCTG
>CAKTAS010000062.1:0-9334 GCA_934529095.1 uncultured Gemmiger sp.
GGCGTGCAAGGGTGCCAAGGCGTACTACTGACGCTGATATAGTTTTACCATATTGTCAAAGTTTTGTCAATGGATAATAGGTTAAAACTTTGTCAAATTTTTGTGATTGCGAAAAGTGCTACCTATTATAATAGATTCGATATTCGGCGAGGAGGGTTTGCGGAGAGTTTAGAGTTTAGAGTTGAGAGTGGAGAGTTAAGATTTGGTGTGTCCACTGCGCGGACACGATTTTATTCTATTGCGATGTAGGGCGGGGTGACCCCACCCCGCCGGGGAAATGGACCGTAACCGCAAAACGGCAAGGAGGGGTCAAGACCCCTCCCTACGAATAACCGGGAGATAAGTAACAATCGGGAAAATGCAAATTTCCGGCAGGTTTGTAGGGAACGGTCTTGACCGTTCCGGGCGGTTTATCCGTTATATCGTATTACCGGCACGGCTGCGGCGGGCGGCATATATGCCGCCCCTACTGATCAACCCGTGATTTTTGCGTTGCCGTTATATCGCGGGCGGGGCAATGCCCCGCCCCTGCGATTTCGATTCCCCTCCCCTCGCAATTTCTCCCTTGCATATTTCCCGGTTTTGGCTTATAATAAGGGATATATTGTTCTGTATAAAGGAGGAGTGTGCCACGCCGCAAGCTATGCAACCGCAAAAACCGGTTCTGGGCATTCTGGGCGGTCTGGGTCCTGCTGCCAGCTGCTACCTGTATCAGATGCTGATCGACCACACCCCCGCCGCACGGGATCAGGATCATCTGGATGTGGTCATATCCTCCCGCGCGTCCACGCCGGACCGCACGGCGTACATTCTGGGGCAAAGCGATGAGGATCCCTTTGCCGTGATGGAGCAGGACGGCAAAAATCTGGTGCGCTACGGTGCCACCGTGCTGGCGATCGCCTGCAACACCGCGCACTATTTCTACGACCGCCTTGCCGAAGCGCTGCCCGTACCCGTGCTGAATATGCCCCGCCTGACCGTGCAGGACGCCCAAGCCGCGGGCTGCACCAAGCTGGGCATTCTGGCAACCGACGGCACGCTGGCTGCCGAAACCTACCAGCTTGCCTGCGCGCAGCAGGGCATCGACTGCGCCTTTCCCAGCGCGGAGCATCAGACCGATGTGATGAGCGTCATCTACGACGACATCAAGCAGGGACGCCGCGCCGATATGGCAAAATTCGGCGCTGCTGTGCATGATTTAAAAAAGCAGGGCTGTGATATGGCAGTGCTGGGCTGCACCGAGCTGAGCCTTGTCAAGCGCGATGAACACTTAGGCAGCTTTTTTATCGACAGCACCGAGGTGCTTTGCCGCCACGCCCTGCTTGCCTGCGGCATCACCCCCATCGGTTTCTGAACTGTATAAAATTCGTTAAACTTTACAGTTTGTAATATCAGGAAAGAGGTTCCCTATGGATCAGAAAAAGTTCTACATCACGACCCCCATCTACTACCCCAGCGACAAGCTGCACATCGGTCACACCTACTGCACCGTCGCCACCGACGCCATGGCACGCTACAAGCGCCTGCAGGGCTACAACGTCAAGTTTTTGACCGGCACCGACGAGCATGGTCAGAAAATCGAGCTGAAGGCCAAGGAGGCCGGCGTCACCCCGCAGCAGTTCGTGGACAACATTGTCGAGGGTCCCAAGGGCGTCAAGGATCTGTGGAAGCTGATGAACATCAGCTACGACCGTTTTATTCGTACCACCGATGATTATCACGTGGCTGCCATCCAGAAAATCTTCAAAAAGATGTACGAAAAGGGCGACATCTACAAGGGCAAGTACGTCGGCAAATACTGCACCCCGTGCGAGAGCTTCTGGACCGAGAGCCAGCTTGTCAACGGCTGCTGCCCCGACTGCGGACGCCCCGTCATTGACGCCGAGGAGGAAGCCTACTTCTTCCGCCTGTCCAAGTACGCCGACCGCGTGCGCGACCTGCTGGTCAACACCGACTTTTTGCTGCCCCGCTCCCGCGTGAACGAGATGGTGCACAACTTCATCGACCCGGGTCTGGAGGATCTGTGCGTTTCCCGCACCAGCTTCAAGTGGGGCGTGCCGGTGGACTTTGACCCCAAGCACGTTGTCTATGTGTGGATCGATGCGCTGTTCAACTACACCACCGCGCTGGGCTTTATGAACGACAAATACCCCGACAGCGACTACGAAACCTTCTGGCCCGCCGATGTGCATTTTATCGGCAAGGAGATCGTGCGCTTCCACTCCATTATCTGGCCCGCCATGCTGATGAGCATGGATATGCCCCTGCCCAAGCACGTGTACGGTCACGGCTGGCTGCTGCTGGACGGCGGCAAGATGTCCAAGTCCAAGGGCAACGTCGTGGACCCCTACCTGCTGGCAGAGCGTTACAGCGCCGATGCGCTGCGCTACTTCCTGCTGCGCGACTTTCCCTTCGGCTCGGACGGCAACTTCTCCAACGAGCTGCTGATCAACCGCATCAATATGGATTTGGCGAACGACCTCGGCAACCTGCTGAGCCGCACCACCGCCATGGCGGACAAATATTTCGGCGGCACGCTGCCCGCCGAACAGGCAGAGGGTGCCGAGGATGCCGCTTTGATCGAAAAGGTCAGCGGTCTGCGCGCCCGCTATGAGGCGGAGATGGAAAACTACGCCTTCCAGAACGCATTGGCGGACGTGTTTGAGGTCATCGACGCCGCCAACAAGTACATCGACGCCACCGCCCCGTGGGTGCTTGCCAAGAGCGAGGAAACCAAGCCCCGTCTGGCGCGCGTGCTGTACAACCTTGCCGAAACGCTGCGCGTCTGCACCGTGCTGCTGCAGCCGTTTATGCCCACCGCCTGCGAGAACATCTTCTCCCAGCTGGGCGTTGCCGACGAGGGCAAAACGTGGGACAGCGCCGCCGCCTTCGGCAGCCTGCCCGCCACCGCCACCCTGCACAAGGGCGAAAACCTGTTCCCCCGCATCGACACCGCCAAGGAACTTGCCGAGCTGGACGCCCTTGAAGCCGCCAACAAGGCAGCGGCACAGGCTGCCAACGCTGCCGTCGAGGAGCCGAAAGCCGAAGCCGCCGCTGCCAGCGCCGAATTGATCGGCGAGCATGAGGATGAAATTTCCTTTGACGATTTCTGCAAGGTGGAGCTGCGCGTGGTCGAGATCCGCGCCTGCGAGCGCATGAAGGAGAGCAAAAAGCTGCTGCACCTGACCGTGTTTGACGGCGAGCGCGAGCGCTGCATCCTGTCCGGCATTGCCAAGTGGTTCGCGCCCGAGGATTTGATCGGCAAAAAGGTCGGCATCGTTGCCAACCTTGCCCCCCGCCCGATGATGAAGGGCAAGTACGTCAGCGAGGGTATGATCTTTGCCGCCGACACCGATACCGAGGGCGGCTGCGCCTTGGCGTTCTTCCCCGACAGCACCCCTGCCGGTGCGCGCATCCACTGATGCGTGACCGCTAATAGGAGTCAATCGTGAAAAGATCCAAACTCGATGCCTTTTTCTCTATCCCTGCCGCTGCCATTCTGATGGCGATCCTCTGCAATATGCTGTGGGGGTCGGCGTTTCCCTTTATCAAGCTGGGCTACCGCCTGTTTGCCATTGAATCCGGCGATACAGCGTCCATTCTTTGCTTTGCCGGTATTCGCTTTATGCTGAGCGCCGCCCTTGTGTGGGTGTGCGGTCTGGCGCTGAACCGCAAGCCGCTGCCCATGCCCAAGGGCAAGGCGCTGCTTTCCTGCTGCGGGCTGGGTCTGTGGCAGACCGCCGCGCAGTATTTCTTCTACTATTCCGCCGTGGCGCTGCTGACCGGCGCGATGGGCGGCATCCTGAACAGCACCCATAGCTTTATGGGCGTGATCCTGGCGCATTTTCTGTACAAGTCTGACCGTATGACCCCGCGCAAGGCGCTGGGCTGCGCGCTGGGCTTTGGCGGTGTGCTGGTCGCCACCTTGGGCAACCACGGCAGCGGCAGCGTTATGGGCGTTTTCTGTATGCTGGCAGCGTCGCTGATCTTTGCGCTGGCGGGACCCTGGAACAAGTCGGTGACCCAGCAGGCGGACAGCTTCTCGGTCTGCTGCATCAATCTGGGTCTGGGCGGTTTGGTGCTGGCGGTCGCGGGCTTTGCCATGGGCGGCAGCCTACACCCGCAGAGCGCCGCCGGTATCCCGGTGCTGCTGTTCCTGGCGTTCATTTCCGGCGCAGGCTATGTGCTGTGGGCGCTGCTGATGAAAAACAACCCCGTATCCCGCATTGCGGTGTTCGGGCTGATCATCCCCATTATGAACGTGCTGCTGTCCGCCGTGCTGAACGGCGAAGCGCTGTTTGAGTGGAACTACCTTGCCGCACTGGCGCTGGTTTGCGTGGGTATTTATCTGGTAAACCGCGCCCCGCAGGAAAAAACAAACGTATGAACAACATTTTTGACACCCACGCCCACTACACCTCCCACCAGTTCGACGCCGACCGCGCTGAACTGCTGTCCGCCCTGCCGCAGGGCGGCGTGGCAGGGGTTCTGGAGTGCGCGACCCATTCCGGCGATGCTGCCGGGGTGCTGGCGCTGGCGCACGAATATCCCTTTGTCCACGCCGCGCTGGGCATCCACCCCGAAAGTCTGATCGAGGAGGACGCCGCCACCGTGACCGTATACCACGGGGACTGGCGCGCCGAGCTGGCGGCGATGCGCCCGCTGTTTGCCGACCCTGCCGTAAAGGCGGTGGGCGAGATCGGGCTGGATCACCACTGGCCGGTGCCCAAGCAGGAGCAATACGACCTGTTTGAGGCGCAGCTGCAGCTGGCAAAGGAGTTGGACTTGCCGGTTTCGGTACACGACCGCGAGGCGCACGCCGAAATGTACGAGCTGCTGCGCCGCTACAAGCCGCGCGGTGTGCTGCACTGTTACAGCGGCAGCCCCGACGACGCGGCGTGGCTGGTGGAGCAGGGTATGCTGCTGGGCTTCGGCGGGGCTGTGACCTACAAGGGCGCCAAGCGCGCCGCCAAGGTGCTGGCAGCCATACCGCACACGTCCGCCGTGCTGGAAACCGACTGCCCGTATATGGCGCCGGAACCCGTGCGCGGACACCGCAACGACAGCCGCAACATTGCCCATGTGGCGGACTATATTGGTACGATTTGGGGCATGGACGCGCAGGCGGTGTTGGATATCACCACTGCCAACGCCCGGAAATGCTTCAATTTGTAATACTCTCACACAAAAATACAGGAGTGGAATTTTTATGAAAGCACGCATCCCGAAGCACCGCGAATTTATCATTGATTTCCCGCAGGATATGGACAACGCCAAGGCCAATGAGGGCTGGGACAAACTGAACCAGATCGTGGAGGACTACAAGAAGTCCCACAATGGTCAGAGCGTTTACGCTGCCACCTTTATTGAGGACTGCGAGCCTGCCGTCAAGAAACTGCAGGAAGAATACGGCTTCAACTACACTGTGCAGGAAGTGCAGTGACCCGAACGGCGGACGAGTGCGTCCGCCGTTTTTCTTATTTGAGGGTACCGCTATGGGAAATATAGAGATACGTCCCGCTGTGATGCAGGACTTGCCCGACATTTTGGCGCTGTACGGCGTGCTGGACCGCGAGCTGGTGGCGATGCAGCCGGAGTTTTTTTGCGCTGCGCCCCGCAGCGAACAGGACACCGCCGCCGCATTGGCTGACGCGAACGCTGTGTTTTTGCTGGCGGTGCAGGACGGTGCTGCCGTTGGGTTTGCACTGGTGGAGTACGCCGGGTGGACGCCGGAATTCAGCTGCGTTTTGCCCCACCGCTACGCGCGGCTGAGCGACCTTGTGGTAGCGCCCGCGCAGCGCGGGCAGGGCATCGGCAGCGCGCTTTTGGGCGCCGCCAAGCGCTGGGCGCGGGACCGGCGGCTGGAATATCTGGAGCTGAACGTGCTGGCGCAAAACACCGCGGCGATGGCGCTGTATGAATCCCACGATTTTGTCGATGCCGCGCACACAATGCGGTGTATGCTGTAGGTCGGCAGGGGCGGCAAGGAAGGCTTCCCCCTTTGGGGGAAGCTGTCACCGCAGGTGACTGATGAGGGGGCAACTGCCGGACATTTCCCCCTCATCCGGCGCGTTCCGCGCCACCTTCCCCCAAGGGGGAAGGCTTTGTGCTGCGGGCATACCGTATCTCAACTCTTAACTCTAAGCGGGGCGGATTTTCCGCCCCGCTTTTTTTCTTTTGGGTATTGATTCTCCCGCTCAAATGTGCTACACTGGTTTCATTGCTTGTAATGAAATAATTTCACGGGAGAGTTGACAAAGTGGAAACTAAAAATCGCAGTTCTTTTTCCGGTAAAATCGGCTTTGTGCTGTCGGCGGCAGGTGCCTCGGTGGGCTTGGGCAACATCTGGCGCTTCCCCTACCTCGCCGCCAAATACGGCGGCGGTATTTTTCTGCTGGTGTACATTTTGCTCGCCGTCACCTTCGGCTACAGTATGATCGTTGCCGAAACCGCCTTGGGACGTATGACCCACAAAAGTCCCGTCGGCGCGTTTTCCGCCTTCGGCAAGGGGCGCGGGCGGGCGCTGGGCGGCTGGATCAACGCCATCATCCCCATCCTGATCGTGCCGTACTACTCGGTCATCGGCGGGTGGGTCATCAAATATCTGCTGGAATACCTGCGCGGCAACGCCGCTGCGCTGGCGGCGGACGGCTACTTTGGGGCGTTCATCTCCTCCGGGCTGTCGGCCGAGGTCTGCTTCTTGATTTTTACCGCCTTCACGCTGTCCATCATCTTTGCCGGTGTGCGCGGCGGCGTGGAGCGGGTGTCCAAGTGGATGATGCCCGTGCTGGTCGTGCTGTCGCTGGTCATTGCCGGGTACTCGGTCACCCGCCCCGGCGCGCTGGCGGGCGTCAAATATTTCCTTGTGCCGAACCCCGCCAACTTTTCTTGGATGACCGTCGTCACCGCCATGGGGCAGATGTTCTACTCGCTGTCCATCGCCATGGGCATTCTGGTCACCTTCGGCTCCTATATGAAAAAGGACGTTTCCATCGAGGATTCCACCCAGAATGTCGAAATTTTTGACACCGCCATCGCCATTATGGCAGGTCTTATGATCATCCCCGCCGTGTTCTCTTTCTCCGGCGGCGACCCCGACACTTTGCAGGCGGGTCCCTCGCTGATGTTCATCACCCTGCCCAAAGTCTTTGCCGAGATGGGGCTTGGCACCGTGGTGGGCGTGCTGTTCTTTGTGCTGGTGCTGTTTGCCGCCGTGACCAGCTCCATTGCCCTGACCGAGAGCGCCGTTTCGACCTTTGAGGACGAGCTGGGCTGGGACCGCAAGCGCTCCACCGTGCTGATCGGCGTGATTATGATCGCGCTGGGCAGCCTGTCCGCGCTGGGCTACGGTCCCTTGGCGGGCGTGACGGTGTTTGGTATGCAGATGCTGGACTTCTTTGATTTTCTGACCAACTCGGTCATGATGCCGATCGCCGCCATTGCCACCTGCCTGTTGATTTCCCGCGTGGTCGGCGTCGAGGCCATCGAACAGGAGGTCACCGCCGAAGGCAAGCCCTTCCGCCGCAAAAAGATTTTCTGCTTTATGATCCGCTGGCTCTGCCCGATTTTTGCCGCCATCATTCTGGCAAGCTCGGTTGCCAACGCGCTGGGCTGGATCACGATGTGAGGATTTTGCTATGAAGCTGGTCGTGTGTTTTCCCGGCATCGGCTACCATTGCGACAAGCCGCTGCTGTATTACAGCCGCCGTCTGGCGCGGGCAGACCGCGAGGTTCTTGTGCAGTACGCCTACCAAAAGCCCGGGCTGCGGGGCAACCCTGCCGCCCTGCGCACGGCGCTGTATGCGCTGTATGCGCAAGCGGAGCCGCAGCTGGCGGACCTTGCGTGGGCGGACTATGACGAGGTCGTGTTTTTAGCCAAAAGCATCGGCACCGCCGTGGCAGCCGCCTACGCGCAGCGGCACGGCATTGCCTGCAAGCTGGTGCTGTACACGCCGCTGGAGATGACCTACGACTTTGCGCCGAAAAACGCCTTGGCGTTTCTTGGCACTGCTGACCCGTGGAGCGATGTCCCCGCTGTGACTGCCAAGGCGGGAAAGGCGCTGTATCTGTATCCCGGCGCCAACCACTCGCTGGAATGCGACGATGTTGCGAAAAATCTTGCCGTTTTGCAGGACGTTATGGCAAAGACGCGGCAGTTCCTCTGCCCGGCTGCGGCGGTGACTGCCGCCGAGATGAAGGCGCTGGAAAAAGCCGCTGACGCCCACGGGCTTTTGTACCCCCAGATGATGGAGAACGCCGGGCGCGCCGCCTACCGCGAGCTGGTGCGCTGCCGCCCTGCCCCCGGCAGGCTGCTGGTGGTCGCAGGCAAGGGCAACAACGGCGGGGACGGCTTTGTGATGGCCCGGCTGGCTGCCGCCGACGGCTGGCGCGTGCAGGTTTTGCTGGCAGAAGGCGAGCCGCAGACCCGCGATGCCGCCGCCAATTATGCGCTGCTGCCCGCGCTGCCGGTGGAGCTTGTGACTGACGCCGCCGCCGTGCGGCAGGCGGACGTTGTGGTCGATGCGCTGTACGGCACGGGCTTTCACGGCAGCCTGCGCCCCGCCGGGGCTGCCGCCTGTGCGGTGATGCAGGCGCAGCGCCAAGCCGGCGCCCTTGTGCTGGCGGTGGATCTGCCCAGCGGCGTACACGCCGACACGGGCGAAGCCGCGCCCGGTACCGTGCAGGCGGACATAACGGTGACCTTTCACGCGCCGAAGCCTGCGCACGCGCGGGCTGCCGCCCTGTGCGGGCAGGTGATTGTCGCGGACATCGGCATAAATGCGGTGTTGTGACACCGACACCATAAACAAAAACCGCCACCCCGCAAGGGGTGGCGGTTGCTGTTATTTACGGGTTACTGCTGCCCGGCTTCGGCGCGCTTCTTGGCGATGGCTGCCAAGGCGTCCTTGCGGGACAGGTTGATACGACCCTGCTGGTCGATGTCGGTGACCATAACGAAGATGGGATCGCCCACGGCGACAACGTCCTCGACGTGTTCGACGCGGTGGTCATCCAGCTTGGAGATGTGAACCAGACCCTCCTTGCCGGGTGCGATCTCGACAAAGGCGCCAAAGTTCATCAGGCGGGTGACGCGACCCTTGTAGATGGCACCGATCTCGGGATCCTCCACAATGGTCTTGATGGTGGCAATGGCGCGCTTGGCGTCGTCCTGATCCACAGCAGAGATAAAGACGTGACCGTCCTCCTCGATGTCGATCTTGCAGTTGAAGTTGGCGCACATTTCCTGAATGACCTTGCCGCCCTTGCCGATGACGTCCTTGATTTTATCCACGGGGATCATCATGCTGAACATCTTGGGGGCGTACTTGCTCAG
>CAKTAS010000063.1:0-9320 GCA_934529095.1 uncultured Gemmiger sp.
GCGCCGGTAGCTCAGCTGGATAGAGTGTCTGACTACGAATCAGAAGGTCGGGAGTTCGAGTCTCTTCCGGCGCACCAAGAGCCTGTGACATAAAAGATGTCACAGGCTTTTTTTCTTTGTTGTATCGCGAAAAATTGGCAAAGTCGAAGACCGTTTTTCAAAGTGCGTTTTATAGAGATGTCCAACCGTTTTAAGGCGGTTGGGCTTTTTTGTTGGGCGCTTTGGGGCGAGTTTTCCCTCCCCTGCCATCAGGTTTTGCAGTTTTTCAGAGAAAATTTCAACTTTTTCCCGCTGTTTTCAGAATGTTTTCAATTTCCCAGCAGCCAATTTCCTGTTGGCTGCGGGGATTTTTTCACCGATTTGACTGCTTCTACGTGATGCGCGATTAATTCTTTTTTTCATAGTCCCGAATTGTCCATAAAATTCCTCGTAAGTCAAGCGCTGTCCTTGATTATCTAAAAATTGTGTGTTATACTTGATAAAATAGGAGGAGTACGCTATGTCTGATGAAATTTTTACTGTGGCTCAGGCTGCACAATACCTTCAAGTCTGTGAAAAAACTGTGCGTAGGCTTATTAGCTCAAATAAGCTAACCGCCTCTCGTGTTGGTACCGGCAATCGCTCGCTTCGCATAAAAAAGACCGATATTGACGCATACTTATCCGAGCACACAAATAGAACGAGAGGAGTCACCGACAATGAGTGAAGAATTGATTCAGAGGAATTTGATAGATGCTCCTGAAAAAATGGGTGATTGGAATTTTTATAATATCGGAGCAACAACGCTTAAGTCTCTAAAAGGTGCAAAGATTATTCCTGACAGAGACTATGATGTATATGAATCTAAAAAGCCCGATGCAATTATTGTAAAGAAACCATTGGTAATTGCGGCAATCGAATACAAAAAGCCTTCTCAATTACGCACAAAAAAGTAGATTGAAAAAGCCATCTCACAGGAACTGGGAACTGCACAAGTTCTACGGGCTAAAGTATACATCATTACAGATGGAAAGAAGAGCATTTGGATTAATCCGGAGACTGGACACGAGATTCTTCAGGAAAATGGCAGTAAAATCACTCTCAATTTTGACAAAACCAGTGCGGAATGTATTGTGCTTATTAATAAAATAAGAGGCTCTATCAGCGCAACGAATGATACATTGAAAGCCACGATCTCTGTCGATCCGCTTCCGTTGGCAGAAAAAGTATGGCAAGATCTATGGGCCGTCTCTGGCGCTACGCCAGAGAACTGTCTCTACACTTTTGTCGAAATTTTTATCTTTAAGTATCTTAGTGACCTTGGCGTACTCAAAGGTATGTATTCTTTTTATGACCTCTTGAGCAAATATTCAGGTAATAACGAAAACGAAGTCCTTGAATTTTACGCGTCCACTATTCGCGTAAAAATCAAAGAGCTTTTTCCTGGCAATCCCAAAGATAAGACAACCATCATCAATGGCACGATTTTTGTGTCAAAAGATGATAAGGCCGTATCTGGGTACGCTACTGTGTTTCATAAAATTTTGAAACGTTTTAATGACTTTGGAACGCTGGAAAACATTGACTACGACTTCAAAAGTAAGCTCTTTGAAACATTTCTAAAAGAATCTATCAGTAAGAAAAATTGGGGACAGTATTTTACCCCGTTAAAGGTCGTTCGTGCTATTGTTAATATGGCGGATATAGAGCCCGGAATGAAAATATGCGACCCGGCTTGTGGTGTAGGAAAGTTCTTGCTCGAACCCATCTTGCATAATTTAGACCGTTTTTATACTGTAACGGTAGATGAAGCGGGCAATGAAAAGTTGTTGCCTCAAATAACGCTTGCCGGATTCGATAAAGGCTTTGATAAAGACGAGCAGAAAACAATCATTCTTGCAAAGGCAAATATGCTCATTTATATGTCCAGTATGATTAAAGACCACCCCGGAATGACAAGACAATTCGCAGAATTGTTCAACAAGACATTTACACTACAGACGAATTCTATCCTTGGAACATTAGCAAAACCCGTCTCTGAAGAATATGATTTGATTCTTACAAATCCGCCTTATGTTATGAGTGGTAGCAGTAATCTGAAGGAGGAAATTTCCAAGGACGAAACATTAAAAAAATACTTTTCAATAAGTGCTATGGGTATTGAAGGGCTGTTTATGGAGTGGATTGTTCGCGCTCTCAAACCGGGAAAAAAGGCATTTATCGTCGTTCCTGATGGGATTATGAACAGAAGCAACGACAAAAAGTTGCGTGACTTTATTCTCGAACAATGCAACATTGATGCTGTAATTTCGTTGCCTCTAAACACTTTCTTTACTACCAACAAGAAAACTTACATCCTCGCATTGACCAAGAAAACTGTCGTGAATATTGGCGGAGTCCCTACCTTACCAAAACAGACGTCACCTGTTTTCACATACCTGTGCTCTGAAATCGGTGAGACACGCGATGTATGCCGTTTTGATATCGATCAGAATGATTTGGATGTGGCATCTGACTTATTCAACATGTTTAAGGGCTCCAAGGCAAAATTTAAAACCGATGATAAACGTTGTAAAATTGTCGACATCAATAACTTTTACAGTGGTGCTCATTGGTCTGTTGATCGGTGGTGGACTCGAGAAGAGAAAATCAACCTTGGTATAGAAGACAATATTGAAACGGTCTCTTTAGAAGACTATATTGGGATGATTAGTGATGCTGCTTCTACCTTAATGGAGTTTGATGAACCCCTACGTGAACTCATAAAAAAAATCCTCAATAAAGGACTCGATTGAGGTATCACTAAGTGACGCAAACTTGTTCGATTTATCTATTGGCAAAAGGCTTTTACGAAAAAACTATGTAACTACGAACGGTAATATCCCGGCATATAGTGCGAACGTCTTTTCTCCTTTTGTATATACATCTCAGAGTAATATTGTGGATTTTAGTGTTCCATATGTTCTTTGGGGAATTGACGGCACATTTGAATTTAATGTTATGCCCATCGGCAAGAAGTTTGCGTATACGGATCACTGTGGCGTAATAAAAATTAAAGAACCAAGAATCAATCCTTATTACCTTGCCTACACATTGGAAGAAAATAAGCACAGATATGGATTTGACCGTGGACTAAGAGCATCATTGTCAAATATGAAATCAGTAAAAGTTAACATCCCAATTGACAGTACCGGAAATTTCGATGCAAATACCCAATCCCACATTGCGGAATCCATGCTAGGTGTGCGGCAAATACGAAAAGACCTCTTCGAAAGACGTTTAAGCCTTGGTAACGCCAAAGTCGTTTTAGAAGATGAAAATTACAACTATGGTTATTTTCCTCTGATGAGTATTCTTGTCCCACAAAAAGGACATTCGAAGTATACGAAAAAATATGGAAACCTTCATAGTGGGTCATATCCTGTTTATTCCGCATCAAGTAAAAATGCATTAACCTATATTGATACTTTTGACTATGATGGTAAATATATGACCTGGTCCACAAATGGATTTGCAGGAACAATTTTGGTCTTAGATGGAAAATTTTCTATCAATGGAGATCGCGGTGTATTAATTCCTAAAGATGGCCGAACTGACCTTGACTTCGATTATATGAAGTTTACATTAGAACCTCTTTTTCGAGAATTAGCAAAGGGACGTAAAGGCGACAACGGCGAGGATGAGTTCACAAAGCTATATCCATCTATGCTGAATGAGATTATGGTTCCAGTTCCAGTTGATGAGCACGGAAAGATTAGTCTTCACGCACAGCAAGAGATTGCTACCAAGTACTTAGCAATTGCTCAGTGTAAGGATGAAGTTGTTTCAAAATTAGATGTTTTGGTTCACCAAAAAATAGAGCTGTAAAATTGAGAAAACGCAGATGTCATAAATATATTTAAGACGAAATCACTTTACAGTGCTTCCTTATTTATGTTAAATGTAAATGTGCGACAGCTTATTTGACTAAAAAATCTTTACAGTTAGGGGATTTTGTAATGATAGAAGTCGAGCAGCTACAGCTTTTTGAAAGTCAGAAAATCCGCACTGCATGGGACGAGGATAAAGAGCAATGGTACTTTTCTATCGTGGATGTAGTCGCCGTTCTGACCGATCAAGCGGACCAGCGGGGAGCAAGCAACTATTGGGCCAAACTAAAGCAACGACTGAAAGAAGAAGGTGCAGATCAGTTGCTGACAAATTGTCAGCAACTGAAATTGAAGTCGCCTAAAGATGGCAAACGATATAAAACAGATGTTGCTGACACAGAACAGCTTCTTCGCATTATTCAGTCCATCCCTTCCCCCAAGGCAGAGCCTTTCAAGCGTTGGCTGGCAGAAGTTGGTAGAGAACGGATAGAGGAAACTATCGACCCTGAACTGACGATTGACCGTGCATTGGAAACCTATCTCAAAAAAGGTTATACCCGCGAATGGATTAACCAACGCTTGCAGGCAATCCAAGTCCGCAAGGAGTTGACGGATGAATGGGATGCACGTGGCGTACAAAAAGGTATAGAATATGCCATACTTACCGACGAGATTTCCCGCGCATGGTCTGGCATGTCAACGCGTCAGTATAAGAACCTGAAGGGGTTGAAAAAGGAAAATCTCCGCGATAATATGACCACCTTGGAATTGGTATTGAATATGCTGGCCGAGGCAACGACTACTGAAATCTCTAAGCAAAAAGCCCCTGAAACATTATCCGAAAATATTGATGTCGCTCGCGCCGGAGGAAAGGTAGCTGGAGATGCCAGAAAAGCTATCGAGGCGCAAACCGGTGTCCCTGTCATTACTGCCCAGAATGCATCACAACTCGGTCAAATTGTGGCAAATATATTAGAAGAGACTTCTTCGGGTAACCAAGGTGAAAATTCTGATAAATAGTTTTTCATATTGTGCCATCAGCATGTGGTCCTTGCGTAAGGTATCTTTTTTGTAACATAGAGACAAGGTCACTTACGAAAGTAAGTGACTTTTTTCTTTTTGTATAAAGCTGGATGGCTTGCGGTTGTGGCTTTTTCGTGGTATAATAATGCCACGAAAGGAGATGGTTTTGTGCCGGAGATTATTCCCATCCGCGATTTAAAAAACACAAATGGTATCTCACAGCGCTGCCATGAAACCCAAGAACCGATCTTTGTAACCAAAAACGGGTACGGCGATATGGTCATTATGAGCATAGAAGCCTACGAGCGCCAGATGGTGATAAACGAGGTTTATGCAAAGCTGGCGGCGGCGGAGGCGCAGCACGAGGTGGGCTTGGGACGTCCGCTGGCGGACATCCTGCGGGAAACGAGCGAGAAGTATGGCGTATAAGGTTTTTATGCTTCCCGCGGCGGAGGAGGATTACCGGGAAATCCTGCAATATTTTGAAAAACAGTATGATTCCCGGCAGGCAATTCAGGGCTTTGTAAAAGAGTTTGGGGAAATCCTGCTCCGGCTTTCGGAAATGCCGGCGATGTACGGGTATTCCCGCGATGAAGGGCTTCGGCTGCGCGGATATCGAAAATTTCTGGTCGGCAAATTTGTGGCACTGTTCAAAATTGACGAGCCAAAAGCTACCGTGGAAATTTACCGAATTTTCCATGGGTCGCAAAATTATGAGAAGTACCTGTAACACAGTGCCGGGATGGCTTGCATTTTGCGCGCAAAGGGCTATAATATATGGCAAACAAAGCCAAACCAAGCAAAGGAGTGCCTGAAAATGAACCAACGTATCGAGCGTGTGCGCGCCGCCATGCAGGCGCAGGGGCTGACACAGATGATCGTATCCGACCCCAAAAGTGTGTGGTATCTGACCGGGGTGGAGGTAGAGCCTTACGAGCGGCTGCTGGCGTTGTATCTGCCGGTTTGCGGGGAGCCGGTGCTGTTTTTGAACCGGCTGTTCAACGTGCCGGACCCGCCCTGCAAGGCGATGTGGCACGACGATGTGCAGGACCCCGTGGCGCAGATCGCCGGGGTGGTCGATGCCGCCGCGACCTTGGGCATTGACAAGGAGTGGCCTGCCAAATTTTTGATCCCGCTGATGCAGCACTGCCCCGGTATGCGCGTGGTGCTGGCGAGCGACTGCGTGGACGACTGCCGCGCCTGCAAGGATGAAACCGAGCAGACGCTGATGCGCGAGGCAAGCCGCATCAATGACGAGGTCAACGCCGCCGTCAAGCAGTATGTGCGGGTGGGTATGACCGAAAAGCAGGTTGCCCGCTTTGTGGACGAGCAGTACCTTGCCCACGGCTGCGAGGGCAACAGCTTTACGACGATCGTGTCCTTTGGCGCGAACGCCGCCGACCCCCACCACGAGCCGGACAACACCGTTTTACAGCCCGGGCAGTGCGTGCTGGTGGATATGGGCTGCCGCAAAAACCGCTATTGCAGCGATATGACCCGCACTTGGTTTGCGGGCACCCCCACCGAAAAGCAGGCTGCCGTGCATGAGCTGGTACACCGCGCCAACCTTGCCGCCGAAGCGCTGGTCAAGCCCGGCGTGCGGCTGTGCGACGTGGACGCCGCCGCGCGGCAGGTGATCGCACAGGCGGGGTACGGGGCGTATTTCAACCATCGGCTGGGGCATTTTATCGGGCAGACCGACCACGAAAAGGGCGATGTCAGCAGCGCCAACACGGCGGTGGCAAAGCCCGGGATGATATTTTCCATCGAGCCGGGGGTGTACCTGCCGGGTGAGTTCGGCGTGCGCATTGAGGATCTGGTCTTGGTGACCGAAACCGGGTGCGAGGTTTTGAACCGGGAGGATAAGAATTGGGCGTGCGTGGGAGAATGACGAATTTAGATAATAGATAAAAGATAATAGATAATAAATAAGGTGGAGTTTGCGCCGTGCGGCGCAAACAAAGCAAAAGGGACGCTGCCGTGGGCAGCGTCCCTTTTAGTTTATCAAAAAATGTGCCGCCGGGGCGGCACACATTCTTTCTTATTTATTTTCACTGCCCTTTGCGCACCAGCTGCAGCACCTCCACCGTAATGTCGTCCTGCTTGTCCCCGGCGCGGCGGGCGGCGGCGTCGGCAATGGTTTCGGCGGCGCGGTCGGGGGTGTGTCCCAGCTTAGCGCAAAGCTGCAATTGCTGCAGCAGCCACTCGCTGCCGTCGGTCAGCGCACCGTCGCTGACCAGCACCACCCAATCCCCGCCGTCCAGCGAGAACGCCGTGCTGCGCCCCACCAGCGTGTCCACCACGCCCATGGGCAGGCTGTTGCCCTCCAGCGCGTAGGGCGTGCCGCCGCGCACCACAAAGCTGGGCGCAGCCCCTGCCTTGAACAGCCCCGCCCGCCCGGTGTACAGATCCACCGTGAGCAGGTCCAGCGTGGCGCCGGATTCCTGATCGGCGCTTTTCAGGTTCAGCGCCACATTGACAAGCCGCGCGGCACTTTCGGCGGCAAAGCCTGCCCGCAAAAGCTGCGCGGTCAGCTTGGCAGCCATCCGCCCGTCCACCGCAGCGGGGCGGCCCGTACCCATACCGTCGCACAGCAGCATCTGCGCCCGCCCGGCGGCGTCGCAAAACTGGTCAAAGGCATCCCCGCTGACCGTCTGCCCCTTGGCGGGGCGGGACGCTGCGCCGAACTGCGCGGCGAACAGCGGGCGCTCGCTGAAGGTGAGCGTTGTCACCGTGCGGCAGTGCGAAACCTCCGGCAGTGCCATATCCCGGCGGCACAGACGGCTGATTTCTGACGTGAGAGCGTCCAATTCTGTTTCGGTAAAGCGGGTGCGCGGCAGCGTTGCGGTCAGGCTCAGCCGCCCGGTCAGGTCGGTGGCGGCGCAGCATTCCAGCGTTTCCAGCCCCAGATCGGCAAAAAAGCGGGCGACCTTTTCCCCGCGCCGGGGGTCGGGCAGCCCCGCCTGACTCAGCTTTGCCGAAAGCTGCGCCAGCGCCCCCGCCAAGGCGCTGTACTGCTCGGTCAGGGCGGTGCGCAGCATGACCGCCCGCGCCCGCGTCTGGCGGCGGCTGCGCCACAGCCGATATCCGTGGTTGGCTGCCAGACACAAATCGCCGGGATGGATGCAGACCGAAAGCTGCCCCGGCAGGTTTTCGACCTCGACCTTGCCCAGCGTTTCCAGCGTGGGCTTGAGCTGGTACAGCCCGTCCATGGCGGTGGAATAGCCGCGCACCCAGCACTGGCTGCGGCGGGTGCAGCCTTGGCAGGTGGTGCGGGCGATATGCTCGACCACAAAGTCGAAGGTTTCGCCCTTGGGCGGCGCTTGGCGGTCACAGACGGCGGTCACGGTGTCGGCAATGTCGCTGAGGGTGTCCGCCACCCCCGCCAGACGCCGGGCAGCACCGTGCAGCGGCTGGGTTTGCAGCGGCGGTGCGGGCGGCGGAAACAGCCCCTGCAGCAGCGATTGCGGCAGCGCCAAGGCAGCCGCAAGTCCCGCGCCCGCCCCGGTTGCCAGCGGCAGCAGGGCAGAAAACTCCGGCAGTGCCAGCGCCCCCACACCGCAGCCTGCCGCAAACACGGCGGCACAGCGGCGGCGATCCCCCGGGAACAGGCAGCCTGCCGCCAGCCCGCCCAGCGCCACGGCACAGGCGGCGGGGCATAGGGTGCGGTCGGCGGCGGTCAGCGCGGCGCAAAAGGCAATGCACAAAACGGCGGTCTGCTCCAAGGTGCCGGACACCGCGCAGCAGAACACGGCGGCGGCAAACAGCGCCAGCCCCGGCGCAAAGGCCGCCGCGGCAAACCGCTGCACACAGCAGGCGGCGACCGCCAGCGCCAGACACAGCCCCTTGGGCTGACGCAGCGGCAGCTTGGCGAACCCCGCGCCCAGCAGGGCGGCCAGCAGCCCGGTGCAGAGCAGCCGGGCAACCTCGGACGGGGTGACCGAGCCGCGCAAAAACCAGAAGGACGGCGGCATCGCTGCCAGCACGGCAAGCCCGACAGCGGCAGCCACGCGCCGATTTTTGACGGCAAACCGTGAAACCGCAGCGCAAAGAATGCTGCCCGCCAGCGCAACGCCCAAAATACCCGGCTGCAGCAGCAGCGATGCGGTGGCAGCCCCCAAGCCTGCCGCGACGGCGTACCCCGCCGGGCAGCCCAGCACAAGCGCCAGCCCGAACGGCGCTGCCCCGCCGTACACCTGCCCGGCACCCAGCAGGGCGCCCCCTGCCGCCGACGCCGCCTGCCACAGCCACACCGAGGTGCGTACCCCCGGCACCCACCGCATGGGCGGCGCACCCCCCGCCGAAAGCCGCAGCCGCTGTCTTGTAAAAACCGCCATACAAATGCCCCCTTATCCTATGTTGGTTACGGGCAAACTATACCACACCGCGGGCGTTTTTTTGGTGGAAATATGAGAGCGGCGGAAAGTTGAGAGTGGAGAGTTTAGAGTT
>CAKTAS010000064.1:0-9215 GCA_934529095.1 uncultured Gemmiger sp.
TCCCGCATCGAGTTCCGTATGCCCAGCCGCGGCCTGTTCGGCTATCGCAGCCAGTTCCTGACCGACACCCACGGTGAAGGCATTATGAACACCATCTTTGACGGTTATGAGGAATGGTGCGGCGATATCCAGACTCGCTCCACCGGCTCTCTGATCAGCTTTGACACCGGCGACGCTGTGACCTACGGTCTGTTCAACGCGCAGCAGCGCGGCACCCTGATCGTCAACGCAGGCGAGAAGGTCTACGCGGGCGAGGTCGTCGGCTATACCCCGACCGGCGAGGACATCACCGTCAACGTCTGCAAGACTAAGCACCTGACCAATACCCGTGCTTCCGGCAGCGACGATGCCCTGCGCCTGGTGCCGGTCAGCAAGTTCAGCTTGGAGGGCTGCCTGGAATTCCTTGCCCCCGATGAGCTGTTGGAGGTCACCCCCGAAAACCTGCGCATCCGCAAGCGCATTCTGGATCACGACCTGCGTATGAAGGCCGCCAGCAAAAAGAATAAGGGCTGATAAGCCATAAAAACACCCCTGCGCCGATAACGGCGCAGGGGTGTTTGGTTGTATGGGGCGCAAAAGGGGGCTTACCCCTCGTCCTTTTGGCGGCATTTGGGGCAAAGGTAGTGTATCGTCAGCGCGTAGCTGCGCACCTCGGTGCCGATGGCGTTCTCAATTTCGCGCAAAAGCCCCACCACCGGCAGGTCGGCAAGGTCGCCGCAGCCGTCGCACAAAAGATGCCCGTGGGGTACGGGGTTAAAATCGTACCGGTCGGGACCGTCGGGCATTTCCAGATGCCCGATCTGGTTGTCCAGCTCCATCAATTTAAGATTGCGGTACACCGTGCCGCGGGCAATGCGGGGCATCTGCTCCCGGGCGCGGGCAAAAATTTCATCGGCAGTCAGGTGGTTGGGGCATTCCTGCCGCATAATATCCAAAATCAATGTCCGTTGACGGGTCATAGCGTTCTCCTTGTAAATAAGAATCTTTCCTAAAAACAAGTGTATCGAAATCTTATTGTCTTGTCAAGACCTGCGCTGCAGAAATTGAAAAAATATCGCGCCGGGGCAGGGGAGAAAAAGAAACTGAAAAAAGCGCTTGACAAGCCCCGCGCCGTATGGTATATTCTTGTTGTTAGTTATTACTAACTGCTGATTTGCTCTACCGCACGCCATGGTTTTGCTCCCTGTGGTGTGCGGATTTTATGCACTACCGGTTAGACTACACTAACCATTAAAAATATACCAAGGAGATGTCCTATGTCTGTAAGCCGACGCAGCTTTGCCTTTGACCTTGCCTCCCTGTGCGCCCCCACCTTGGCGGGGCTGAAACCTGCCAGCCTGTTCCGCTACCAGCCCGGGGCAGGGCAGAGCGGCAGCGCCATGGCGGCGGCGTGGCACGCCGCCCTGTGTGACCGGGGCGTGGCGGTGCGGGTGTTAAAAACCTGCCCGCGCACGGGGGCGGTCTTAGTGTACGTCTACCGCCCCGCGCAGATCGAAACCCTGCTGAAAAACCGCGATGTTCTGCAATTTTTGCAAAGCGAGGGCTACCGCTCCGGCACGGCGGACGAGCTGCTGGCACAGCTTTCGCAGCGGCTTTGCTGCGAGGGGGATTTCCCCCACGAGGTCGGCATCTTCTTGGGCTACCCGCTGGCGGATGTGGTCGGGTTTATCCAAAACCGCGGGCAGAATTTCACCGCCTGCGGTCACTGGAAGGTCTACACCGACCCCGCCGCCGCGCAGCAGCAGTTCGCACGCTACAAAAAATGCGAAACCATTTACACCCGCTGCTACCAAAGCGGCACGCCCATCCGGCGGCTGACCGTGGCAGCCTGATTCAGGGCGACACCGTATCGCCTCAGAAAGGAGGCGCTGCCTCTATGCGCATACCGTATCCCAACCCGTGGCGCCGGGTACTTGCCAAGCCCGCCTTTTGGGCGGCGCTGCTGATTTTGGCTGCCGCCTTTGCGGCTTCCCGCGTGTTTTAGGCGGGGCGCACGTCAATTTGGCGGGTGGTTAGTCAAAAATAACTGTGCAGAATTCTGAATTTTGGTTATTTTACGCTAACTGCTTGACTTTATAAGTTAGTCGTGATAAACTGTCATCGTCAAGCGGTTAGAGCGTTCTAACCGCAATGCTTTGCGCCGTATGTTAGGCAGTGCTAACGCACGGCAGAGGGGAGTGTGCCTATGCCTTTAACAATGGCAAAATCCGGCGAAACCGTCACCATCGTCCGGATCACCGGCAAGGACGAGGTTCGCCTGCATCTGGCAGAGCTGGGCTTTGTGGTGGGGGAGGTCATCACCGTTGTCAGTGAGATCGGCGGCAGCCTGATTTTGCAGGTCAAGGAAGCCCGCATCGCACTGGATCGCACGATGGCGACCCGCATCATCGTACAGTGAACGCAACGAGGAGGAATTTGTATGAAAACACTCAAGGATCTCAAGGTCGGCGAAACCGCCGTTGTCAAGCGCCTGCACGGCGAAGGTCCCGTCAAGCGCCGCATTATGGATATGGGGCTGACCAAGGGCGTTGCCGTGCATCTGCGCAAGGTTGCCCCTTTGGGCGACCCGATGGAGCTGACCGTGCGCAACTATGAACTCAGCATCCGCAAGGCGGACGCCGAAATGGTAGAAGTAGAGGAGTAAACGAAAGGGGAACGAAGGTATGTCCATCAAAATTGCACTGGCAGGCAACCCGAACTGCGGCAAGACCACCCTGTTCAACAGCCTGACCGGCTCCAACCAGTACGTCGGCAACTGGCCCGGCGTCACCGTAGAAAAGAAGGAAGGCAAGCTGAAGGGACACGAGGATGTCGTCATTCAGGACCTGCCCGGCATCTACTCGCTGTCGCCCTACACGCTGGAGGAGGTCGTCGCCCGCGGCTACCTCGTCAGCGAAAAGCCCGATGCCATCCTGAACATCATCGACGGCACCAACATCGAGCGCAACCTCTACCTGACCACCCAGTTGATCGAGCTGGGGATCCCTGTGGTCATGGCGGTCAATATGATCGATCTGGTGCGCAAAAACGGCGACAAGATCGACCTGCACAAACTCAGCAAGGAACTGGGCTGCGCCGCCGTGGAAATCAGTGCCTTAAAGGGTGAGGGCTGCCGCGAGGCCGCTGAGAAGGCGGTTGCCGCCGCCAAAGCTGCCCGCAGCGGCGAACTGCCCCACGTTTTCACCGGCAGCGTGGAACACGCCATCGCCCATATCGAGGAATCCATTCAAGGCAAGGTCGATGCACGTTTTCTGCGCTGGTACGCCGTAAAGCTGTTTGAGCGCGACGAAAAAGTGCAGGAGGAGCTTGCACTGGACAAGGAGCTGCTTGCCCACATTGAGCAGCACATTGCCGACTGCGAAGCTGAGATGGACGACGATGCCGAGAGCATCATCACCAACCAGCGCTACGCCTACATCAGCAACGTGGTCAGCAAGTCGGTCAAAAAGAAGCCCCGCACCGAAAACCTGACCCTGTCCGACAAGGTGGACCGCATTGTCACCAACCGCATTTTTGCACTGCCCATCTTTGCGCTGGTCATGTTCCTGATGTACTCGCTGTCCATGGGCAAATCGATTGACGAAGGCGGCTGGTCGATCGGCACCTTTGCCACCGGCTGGACCAACGATGTCCTGTTTGGTGAGATCGTCCCCAACGCGCTGGGCGGTCTTTTGGAGAGCCTTGGCATTGCCGACTGGCTGTACGGGCTGATTATGGACGGCATTGTCGCCGGTGTGGGCGCGGTTCTGGGCTTTGTGCCGCAGATGCTGGTGCTGTTCTTCCTGCTGTCCATCCTGGAGGATATCGGTTATATGGCGCGTGTTGCCTTTATTATGGACCGTATCTTCCGCAAATTCGGTCTGTCCGGCAAGAGCTTTATCCCCATGCTGGTCGGTACCGGCTGCGGCGTTCCCGGTGTTATGGCGTCCCGTACCATCGAGAACGAGCGTGACCGCCGTATGACCATTATGACCACCTGCTTCATTCCGTGCGGCGCTAAGATGCCCATCATCGGCTTGTTTGCCGGCGCGCTGTTCGGCGGCAGCACTTGGGTTGCCACCTCGGCGTACTTTATCGGCTTTGCCGCCATTGTCATTTCCGGCATTATCCTGAAAAAGACCAAGCTGTTTGCCGGCGACCCCGCCCCCTTTGTTATGGAGCTGCCTGCCTACCATGTCCCCGCATGGGGCAACGTGCTGCGCGCCACTTGGGAGCGTGGCTGGTCCTTCATCAAGCGCGCCGGCACCGTGATTCTGGCTTCCACCATCGTTCTGTGGTTCCTGCAGGGCTTCGGCTTTGAGAACGGCGCCTTCGGCATGGTCGAGGATCAGGACAACTCTGTGCTGGCTGCCATTGCGGGCTGCATCTCCTGGATCTTTATCCCCTTGGGCTTCGGCGATTGGCGCGCCACCGTTGCGTCCATCTCCGGTCTGATCGCCAAGGAGAACGTGGTCGGCACCTTCGGTGTTCTGTACCACTACGCGGGCGAGCTGTCCGAGAACGGCGACGAGATCTGGCCCGAGGTTGCCGCCAACTTTACCGCCATCTCCGCTTACAGCTTTATGATCTTCAACCTGCTGTGCGCGCCCTGCTTTGCCGCTATGGGTGCCATCAAGCGCGAGATGAACAACGGCAAGTGGACGGCGATCGCCATCGGCTATATGTGCCTGCTGGCGTACTGCGCGGCGCTGGTCGTCTACCAGATCGGCGGTCTTATCACCGGCGAGATCGGCTTCAATGTCTTTACCGTTGTTGCGGCTGCTTTGGTGGCGCTGGTTCTCTACCTTTTGTTCCGCCCCAACAAGTATGAAAACGTGAAGGGATGAGCTTTTATGATGGCGTTTCTGGCTGCCAATTTCAACCTGCCCACCGTGATCGTGGCGGGCATCGTGTTCGGCGGCGCGGGCTGGCTGTTGTACCGCACGCGCAAGTCCGGCGGCTCCTGCGGGGGCTGCAGCGGCGGCTGCCACGGCTGTGACGGGCACTGCTGCCACAGCGGCAAATAAACGCAAAGGCGCGGGGCGTTGCTCCGCGCTTTTTGTGTTCCTGTGTCGGTTTTCCTTGCAAAAAAAGCCCCGCCGTGGTATGATAGAACTACTATAAGTAAAGGGGGATGCCGCCTTGAAGATACACGAATCTGCCGAGGATTATCTGGAACAGATCCTGATGCTCAAAGAGCAGAAAGGCTCCGTGCGCTCCATCGACATTGCCGTTGCCATGGGCTTTTCCAAGCCGAGCGTCAGCATTGCCATGAAAAACCTGCGCGAGAACGGCTATATTTCGGTGGATGCCGACGGCTTTATCACGCTGGAGGAACCGGGCATGGAGATTGCCCGCCGCATCTATGACCGTCACCGCAAGCTGACTGCCTTTTTTGTGGCACTGGGCGTTGACCCGGACATTGCCGCCCACGATGCCTGCAAGATCGAGCATGATTTAAGCGAAGAAACCTTCAGCAAGATGATTGCCTTTGCCGAGCAGTACAAGAAGTGACACAGCGACAAAACGCGCCCCGCATCGTTAAGATGCGGGGCGCGTTTTTGGTTTATGATTGCATTTCCTTGCAGACAGAACGGATGATATCCCGCTCCACAAAGGGCGTTTTCACGCCGTTGATCAGCTGGTAATCCTCGTGTCCCTTGCCGGCAAACAGCACAATGTCGCCGGGCTGGGTCATGGCCACCGCCTCGCGGATGGCTTCGGTGCGATCCACCACAATTTTGTAGGGCGCACCCGGTGCCATATGCTGCGCGATCTCCGCCGTGATGGCGGCGGGGTCCTCGTGGTCGGGGTTGTCGCTGGTCAGGATGCTGAAATCCGCATAAGCAGAGGATGCCTCCGCCAGCTCGCGGCGGCGCAGCTGGGTGCGCTCGCCCACCGAGCCGAACACGCAGATCAGCTTGCGGGGCGCATACGCCCGCAGCGTCTTTAGGGCGCTGGTCAGCGACAGCCCGTTGTGGGAGTAATCGACAATAAAGGTGCGCCCGGGCAGCCCCTCGACCACCTCAAAGCGTCCCTGCACCGTTGTGTGTGCCAGCACGGCAGCACAGCGGTCCGGTGCCACGCCAAAGGCGCCGCACAGGGCAATGGCGCACAGTGCGTCGGACGCGCTGAACGCGCCGGGACTCATCACCTGCACGGGGGTCGTCCTGCCGCCGTGGCGGCAGGTAAAGGTCACGCCCAAGGCGGTTTCGCTGCGGTACTGCCCCAAGCCCTCGGCGCGGTAGTCGGCAGCACGGTCAATGCCAAAGCTGACCTGCTGCCCCGCAAAGCCCTGCCGCATATAGTCAGAGGTATCGTCGTCGGCGTTGTAGACCATCACACGGGCGTTGTACTCGGCAAACAGGCGGCGCTTGGCAGCCTTGTAGTCGGCAAAATCCGGGTGTTCGCCGGGACCGATGTGATCCTCGGACAAATTGGTGAACGCCACTGCCTCAAAGGGTACGCCATCCACGCGGTTGTGGCGCAGCGCTTGGCTGCTGACCTCCAGCACGCAGTGGTGTACCCCGGCATCCAGCATTTTGCGGAACAGCCGGTGCAGCTCCAGACTTTCCGGCGTGGTGTTGGCGGTTGCTTCGTGTTCCCCGGCAATGTTCACGCCGTTGGAGCCGATGTAGGCGCAGGGCAGCCCCGATTCCGACAATATCGCCGCCGTCAGCAGCGCCGTGGTCGTCTTGCCCTTGGTGCCGGTAATGCCGATCAGATGCAGCTGCTCGGCGGGGTTGCCGTAAAAATCGGCACCGATCACCGCCAGCGCGGCGCGGGTGTCGGGGGTCACGATCTGCACGGCGTCAGCGGGCAAATTTACCGTATGCTCGCACAAAAAGGCGCGGCAGCCGTTATCATAGGCGCTTTGGGCGTAGGTGTGACCGTCCGCCCAAGCCCCGACAAGGCAGACAAACAGCGTGCCTGCCGCCGCCTTGCGGGAATCATACACAATGCCCGCGATCTCCGCCGCAGATTCCCCCGTGTGGGGGATGCGGGCAACCAAGTCATTCAGCTTCATACAACATTCCTTTTTCGATACAGACAGCCCGTGCCGCCCGGTTAATTTTTGCCCGGCTGGGGGTAATAGGTCTTGAACTTCTTGAACTGGCGGCGCAGCTGCTCCAGCACGCAGGCATAGCGCACGGGGTTCCATTTCAGATCGGGGGCGTACAGCAGCGAGCATTTTTCTTTTCCGGCTGCCTTCAGCGCCTTTGCCTTGCGGACAAGGGCGGGGTCCTCGGTGTAGGTAAACGCCACCTGCGCGGGGACATGGTGCCAGAACACCTCGTTGCGGTTCAAAACGCAGTCGTCGCCGTTGTCGTCCCATTTTTCCACGACCAGACGGGCAAGGTTCATCCCCCCGGCGGTGACGTAATAGTTGCTGCGGCCTTGGCGCAGGTTGATCTCAAACACGCGGAAATCGCCCGGCTCGTAGCTGCACTTGATGTCAAAGTTGGAAAAGCCCGTGTAGTGGCAGGCTTCCAGCATTTGGCGGATATTTTCCACCAGCGGCAGGGCGGTGGTGTCCTCGGTCACGATGGCGGCGTGGTTGCCCAAGCCGTGGGGGGTGTGTTCCTCAATCATCGTGTGACCCAAGCACATAGCGCGGACCTTGCCGTTTTTGTCGGAGAAGGCGGTCAGCACGCGCATATGGTCGTCGCCGCCCGGCACCATCTTTTGCAGCAGCATCTTGTCGGGGTAGCCGCTGGCGTAGACGGTGCGCACGATCTCGGCGGCTTCGTCGGCGGAATGGGCGGTGTAGACCTTTTTCATACTGTCAAAGGGGAATTTCCAGTAATCCACGCTGGAGCTGGGCTTGACGATCAGGGGGTAGCCAAAGCCCAGCTTTTCCTCGCTCAGCTCGGCGGCGTCCACGGGCGCGGTCAGCACCTTGGTGGCGGGGTAGGGGATGCCGAACTTGTCGCAGACCTCATAGAACTCCGCCTTTTTCTGCACGGTGGTGTACAAATCGGCGGCGGGACCGGGGGCGATGTACTCCGGCAGCTCTGCCTTGCGGCGGATGATCATGGCGGCGTAATCGTCGGTGCAGCCGAACAGGTACAGCCGCTTACCGGTATGCTGTGCGGCAAAGTCCTTTAATATGCGCATCATCGTGGTTTCGTTGTCCATATCCGGCACGGTGGTAAAGTGGACAATGCGGGAATACTTGGTCGGTGCCATGGGGTAGCGACCAAAGGCGTAGCTTTCTACGCCGTAAGCCTCGTGAAAGGCGCGGGCAAAGTTATAGCAGTTTAAATCGGCGCCCAGAAAAACAGGTATGATATCGGACATTGGCGGAAACATCTCCCCATCAAAAATTCAAATTTACTCTCTTATCTTACAACAGCGCAAACTTACGCATCGAACTTCTCAAAAAACTGTTCGTGCCAGGTCAGGAAGGTCAGCGCCGTCCAGACCTTGCGGCGGTTGTGCTTGGGGTCTGCCAAAAGCGCCAGCAGCTTATCTTGGTCAAAGTATTCGGCGGCGACGTCGCTCTCAAATTTTGCGCGCACCTTGGCGGAAAATTCCGGGTCCTCCAGCCATTTGGCGATCGGCACCGGGAAGCCCTTCTTGGTGCGGTTTGCCCACGCATCGGGCAGGGTCTTGTTGGCAGCGGTGCGCAGTACCGCCTTGGTGTCGCCACGCAGCTTGTAGCTTACGGGGTAGGTTTCTGCCTCGCGCAGCACCTCGCGGTCCAGATACGGCACGCGCAGCTCCAAGGAATGTGCCATACTCATCTTGTCCGCCTTCAGCAGAATATCGCCGGGCAGCCACAGGTTCAGGTCCAGATACTGCTTTTTCTCCAGCTCGCTCAGATCCTTGACGCGGTCATAGATGGGCGCCGCCACCTCGCGCGCGGTGGGACCCACGCGGTATTTGGGCTTTAAGATGTCATACGCTTCTTTTTCGTCAAAGACCAGCGCCTGACCGATAAACCAATCCTCCGGTCTGCCGCTGCCCTTGATGATAAAGTCGTGTCCCTTAAAATAGGGCAGCTGCTGGCTGATATCGCTGGCGACGTGGCGCAGCCCGGCGGGCAGACGCTTGTATTTTTTCATCAGGTCGGTGTCGGCATACCACTCGTACCCGGCGTAAATTTCGTCCGCGCCCTCGCCCGAAAGCACCACCGTGACGTGCTGCTTGGCAAGCTGGCACAGGAAATACAGCGGCACGCTGGACGGGTTGGACTGCGGCTCATCCATATGGTACTGGATGTCGGCAAACGC
>CAKTAS010000065.1:0-9196 GCA_934529095.1 uncultured Gemmiger sp.
TTCTGCATATACATCTTGCGGTAGATGCCGTAGATGCTCTTTACGCGGTGGCGGATGGTTGCCTTGCCGATGCCGTTTTCCGACAGATGCTTGGAGATGGTGTGGCAGACCTTGTGCAGAAATTCATCCCCGTGCTTATTGAGCAGATCGCGGATGGTTTCGTAGCCGACGGGGTCCAGGTAATGCAGGCTGCGATCCTCCAGCTCCTCCTTGATGTTGGAGATGCCCAGACGGTGGGCAATGGGGGCGTACACCTCCATCGTTTCCAGCGCCTTATCGCGGCGCTTTTGCTCGGGCCAGGCGTCGCCGGTGCGCATATTGTGCAGCCGGTCGCACAATTTTATGATCATAACGCGGACGTCCTGGCTCATCGCCAGCAGCATCTTGCGCAGGTTTTCTGCCTGACGATCCTCCACGTTGGAGAATTTGATCTGGGTCAGCTTGGTGACGCCGTCCACCAGCAGGGCGACCTCATCGCCGAATTTCTGGCGGATCTCGGTGATGCCCACCGAGGTGTCCTCCGCCACGTCGTGCATCAGGGCGGCGGCAATGCTCTCGCTGTCCATACCCAGCTCCACCAGAATCTGCGCAACGCTCAGCGGGTGGCAGATATACGGCTCGCCGCTGCGGCGGCGCTGGTCGCCGTGTGCCTTGGCTGCCAGCGCGTAGGCGCGGTCGATCATATCGAAATCATAAGCGCGCCCGCTGTCCAGAAGATCCTGCTTCAGATCCGCATAGGTGATGGGCATTTTGACTTCGCTGTTTTCCATTGACAATGCTCCCCTTTTTGTCCAGATTATTGCGCCTGTGCCGTCAGCCGCTGCAAGATCGGTGCCGAGGCAAGATCCCGCTTATCGGTGACGGGTGCGGGCAGCCAGCGCCCGTTTTCTTCCCGGATAAGTCCCAGCTCCTGCAGGGCGGTCAGGCTTGCCAGAATCTTGCCGGTATTCTGCGCTCCTTCGGCAAAAAATACCGGCTGCAGATCGTAGGATACCACCTGCCCGCTGCGGATGCGCCGATACAGCGACACCGTGTCGGCACGCTGGGGCAGAATGGCGGCGGCGCGGTCTTTTTCCAGCACGCCGCCCGCCCGGAACGCTTCAAACCAAGCGGATTGCTCCCCGGCGGTGTTGCCAAGCCCGGCGGGACGTATGGCACGCAGATGCGCCGACACGGCAGGCGAACCGCTGCGCCCCGTAAAGACCGAAAGCTCCAGCGCCGCTTCCACCACGGCACCGGGCTGGTAGGCGAAATTCTGCATCGCTACGCCGAATGTGGAGGCAAACAGGGTGTCATTTCCCTGCCGCAGCCGCACGCGGGTGTGGCGTCCGTCGGCACCCATGGGCCAAAGACCGTCCACCACGGCATTGCGGATCAAAAACACAGGCGCGGCGTTGTCGCGCCCGTAGGGGGCAAGGCGGTACAGCTCCTGCACATTGGGCAGCGTCAGCTCGCCCAGCGCTGCCTCGGCATCCAGTTTGAGAGTGGCAGCCTCCACGCGGGGGGCGTGGTGGGCAGCCCATTGGTTGATGGCCTGGCGGAAGGCGGGCAGACTGGTTTCCTCAATTTCCACACCGGCAGCGGCGGCGTGACCGCCGAAACGGGTCAGATACTGCGCACAGTCGCACAGGGCGCCGTGCAGGTCAAAGCTGTCGGGGGCGCGCCCGCTGCCGCGTCCTTCCCCCTCATGCATCGAGATAACGATGGCGGGGCGGTTGTAGCGCTCCATCAAGCGGGCGGCCACAATGCCGATCACGCCGGGGTGCCAGTCCTCCCCTGCTACGACCAGCACGCGGTCGTGGGTGCGGGCGGGGTCGGCTTCCAGCGTTTTCAGTGCCTCGGCAAAGACCGCCTGCTCGGTCTGCTGGCGCTCGGTGTTGATCTCCGCCAAGCGGGCAGCAATGCCCACCGCCTGCTCCTCGTCGCCGCAAAGCAGCAGTTTTAAGGCGACAGCGGCGTTATCCATACGCCCGGCGGCGTTCAGCCGGGGGGCTAAGCTGTAGCTGACGGTATCGGCGGTCACCGGACGACCCAGACAGCCCGCGTTCTCCAAAAGCGCGTGCAGACCGGGGCGCATGGTGTCCTGCAAAAGTGCCAGACCCTCGCGCACAAGGGTGCGGTTTTCGCCCACAAGGGGCATTACATCGGCAACCGTGCCGAGAGCGACCAGCTCGCCGTACATTTCCAGCAGCTCGCCGGGGTCGCAGCCCTCCAGCGCGGCGCACAATTTAAAGGCAACGCCCGCGCCGCACAAATCCTTAAAGGGGCTTTCGTCATCGGCGCGTTTGGGGTCAACGACGGCTATGGCATCGGGCAGGGTGTCGCCGGGCAGGTGGTGGTCGGTGATGACAAGGTCCAGCCCCAATGCCTTGGCGCAGGCGGCTTCCTCCACGGCAGAAATGCCGTTGTCCACCGTCACGACCAGCTTAAACCCCTTTTGGGCAAGGGTTTCCAGCGCTGTGCGGGTCAGACCGTAGCCGCTGCCGCGCGTGGGCAGCTTGCAGCGAACGTGTGCGCCCATGCTGCTCAGGCACTCGTACAGGATGGCGGTGGCGGAGATGCCGTCCACATCGTAGTCGCCGTAGATGACGATCAGCTCCTCGTTTTCGACCGCCTGCTCAATGCGCGCGACCGCCTTGTCCATATCCCGCATAAGAAACGGGTCGGACAGCGGCTCCCCCGCGCCCAAAAGCTTTTGCGCCGCGGCGGCATCGCAGCCCCGCGCTGCCAGAACTCTGCGCAGCAGAACACCGCACCCTTGGGCGGCAAGTGCCTGTTCATCCGCCGCAGCGGAGGGTTTTATCTGCCATGCAGGATAGATCATTTCGGTTGGCTCCTTGTAGTAAAATCACTTTCAAAGTCGTGGGTCAGACCATCCTGACGCAGCATGGCTTCCAAAGTGTCGATTTCGGTGGAAACATCCAGGCTGACGTCCTCCAGCAGGGTGTCGTACAGCTTGGTGTAAGCAAGGTTCAGGGTGTGCAGAATGGCGGTGATGTCCCGGCGGATGTCGGCGGCGCTGCCGGTATCGTCCCCCAGACCCAGCGCGGTATCCAGCAGCTTGCGGGTGGTGGGCAGGTAGTAGTCCCGCAGCCGGCGCAGCTGAGGCAGCTGCTCAGGGTGGGCAGCGACAAAGTCCAGCATGGCGCGGCAGGTCTTTTGCATGGCGTCCAGCTCGGCATCGGTGTCCCTGCCAAGGCAGCCCCGGCAGCTTTGCAGGTAGGCAAAAAAGGCTTCGCACTCGCGGCGGAACTGCTCAGGCTCGCTCAAAGGCTCGGCAGGGGCAGGACTTTCAGCGGGCGCGGGGGCTTCGGTCGGGTGGTACAGCGTATCGTCAAAGTACAGGGTGCTGAAATCCGCACTGTACGCAGCCCCCGGAAAATCCCCGTCCGCCACTGCTTTTTGCACGTCCTTGCAGACCTGCTCCTGCTTCAGCAGGGCGGTGCGGGCAAGACTTGGCAGGTCGCACTGCCAGTCCCGCGCGGCGCGCAGCAACTTGCGCAGACGGCTGAAATAGAAAAGCTTGCGCATCCCGGCAACTGCCATATACAAAAAGCCCAGCATGGCGGGATACGAACAAAAGAACAAGATCGGGAACACCCGAAAGGCGGCGTCGGACACGCCCAGTGCCGCGGGACCTACGCCCCACAAAATGCCCATGACCAGCGCCGTAATGCCGAAAATGCCGGTAAAGGTCCAGCCCACGGCAGTCAGCGCAATGCCGGCAGAATACCCGCCGTTTTTCAGCTTGAAATCCAAGCGGCGCTTCCACGCGGCAAAGCTGTCCGGCGGGGCGCCGCGGGCAGCGGAAATGGCATCCCCCGCCTGTGCCAGTGCGTCCGAAAGGCTGCCCAGCACAGTAGCGCCGACACCGGTGCCGAACTGCACGGCGTTGTCCAGAAAATCGCCCAGATCGTGGTCAAGATTGGATTTAAAGTCGGATTTCAGGTTGTGTTTCAAGTCGTTGTTGTTTTGCGGCATATCCGTTCCTTACTTCTGCGGTGCAAAATTTTCCATCAATTTGGCGGCACAGCGCACACCGTCCACGGCGGCGGTCATAATGCCGCCCGCGTAACCGGCACCCTCGCCGCAGGGGTACAGCCCCGGCAGGCTCAGGCATTGCAGGTCGTCCTTGCCGCGCACAAGGCGCACCGGGCTGCTGGTGCGGGTTTCCAGACCTGTCAAAACGGCATCGGGCGCGCGGTAGGCAGCCATCTTGCGGCCAAAGTCGCCCAGACCCTGCCGCAGAGCAGCAGAAAGCTCGTCAGGCAAAAGACTGCCCAAATCGCAGGGGGTTACGCCGCGGGGGTAGCTGGGCTGCACCCGGTCAAGCGCAAGCTCGCTGCCGCCCGCCAAGAAGCTGCCCACGGTCTGGGCAGGGGCGGTATATCCCCCGCCGCCCGCGCGGAAGGCTGCCTGTTCCAACTCGCGCTGGAATGCCACCGCCTTGGCGGGGTCGTTGTCAAAGTCGCGCCCGTCCACACTGACGACGACGGCGGCGTTGGCGTTTTTGCCGTCGCGGGCGTGCAGGCTCATACCGTTGGTCACGACACCGCCCGCCTCGCTGGCAGCGGCACATACCACGCCGCCCGGACACATACAAAAGGTGTAGACGCACCGCCCGCCGCCGACATGGCTGCTGAGCTGGTACTCGCCCTTGGGCAGTGCCGGATGCCCGGCTGCGCTGTGGTACAGGCTTTCGTCGATATCGGTTTGCAGATGCTCGGCGCGGAAGCCTACCGAGAAGGGCTTGCATTCCAGCGGCAGCCCCTGCCGATGCAAAACGGCAAAGGTGTCGCGGGCGCTGTGTCCCACCGCCAGAATCAGCTGCTCGCAGGCAATGTCCCCGGCGGTGGTGGTGATGCCCGCCAAGCGCCCGCCGCGCACGGTAAGCCCGGTCATGGCGGTGTTGAAGCGCACCTCCCCGCCCAAGGACTCGATCTCGGCACGGATATTGCGGATAACGCCCCGCAGCAGATCGGTACCCACATGGGGCTTTTGCCGCCACGCAATGTCGGCGGGGGCGCCGTGCGCCAAAAAGGCTTCGGTCACAAACCCGCAAAGGGGGTCCCCTGCGCGGGTGGTCAGCTTGCCGTCCGAAAACGTCCCGGCGCCGCCCTCGCCAAACTGAATGTTGGCATTCGGGTCCAGCTCGCCGGTGGCTTCAAAACGGGCAACGGCGCGCACGCGCTCGTCCAGCGCGGGACCGCGCTCCAGAACCAGCGGGCGGTAGCCGCTGCGTGCCAGAAGCAGGGCGGCAAACAGCCCGGCGGGACCCAGCCCGACCACGACCGGGCGGTGCATCAGCGGTGCGCTGCCCGTGGCAAAGCGGTATTGGGGTGCGGCGGCAAAGCTGACGCCGGGAACCCCGGCAAGGGCAGCCTCCTGCCGTTCATCCGGCAGGGACACGGCGATGGTATATACCAGCACGGGCTTGCCGCGGCGGGCATCGACCGAGAGCCGGGCTACCCCGCAATGGGAGGTCTGCGAGCGGTGCAGCCGCAAAAGGCGCAGCGCCTTGGCGACAGCCTCGGCATCGGGGTCACGCAGGGTGAGCGGTAAGCGGATATTGCGAACCAAAAGCATACGTTTCGGGTACCTCTTACTGTTATTTTACGGTGATCTCGCACTGGACCGTATAGCTGCCGGTGGCAAAAATGCGGGACGATGCGGGGATCTGGATGGTTACGGGGATGGTCTGCTGCCCGGCGGTCAGGTTCAGGCTCTGGCAGTCGATCTGCGCCAGCACGCTGTCGGCGGAAAGATCCTGGATCTCATCGGCAGGACCGTACAGCTCCACGCCGCTGACAAGGCTGGACAAAATTTCCAGCTCGTAATTGCTGGGTACGTTGATGGCGCGGATGTTGGAAACATTCAGCTTGGTCGAAGCAAGATCGTCGGTGTCAAAGCTCAGGGTGACGTTGGTCACGCCGTCCAGCGAAACCACACCGGCGGGCAGCTCGATCAGACGCTGGTAATCGCGATCCAGCTCAAACTCCTGCGCAAGGTCAAAATCGGTCACCGCCAGCGTATCCAGCGCACTGATGGTGCGGGCAGACCCGGCAACGCGCAGCGTCTGCTGGCTCAGGGAATATTTCAGGCTGTTTACATCAAAGCCCTTGGGTATGCCGATAAAGTTGACCGAGAGCGGCAGCTCGCGCACCTGATAGATGGTCAGCGTCACATTGGCAGAGTCGTTGTCTATCGTGGTGTACAGCGGCGTTACGACGGTGCCGTTTTCGTCGCGCATTTCCAAGTTGGCTGGCAGCGTGGTGGTGTCGGCCAGCGCTGTTTCGGTGGTGATGGGCGCTGCCACGGCGGAAATGCGATCCAGCTCGGAGGTCGGACCGCGCAGGGTGACCTCGGCAGGCACGGCGGCGGTGCGGTTGAGCATATAGTTGTCTGCCACCGAAACGCCGGAGGTGTCCACCGTCACAGGCACGGTTTTTTCGCTGACCTCGTCAAAGACGACATCAATGTTGGTGGGCGATTCGACCGTGCATTTGATGTTGCCGGGAAAATCGCTGGTGTTCAGAATTTTTGCCTGCAGGCGCAGGGTGACCTTGCCGGAACCGTTCACGTTGGCATAGCTGGGATAGACCATAATGTCGGACGCCGTAATGCTGCCGATGGTGGTCATATTGCCCTCTACGCGCACGGTCACGCCGGAGATATCCGGCTTTTCCACGATATCCAGCCCTTGGTTGATGTAGGTGGAGGCAGAGTAGGAATAGTTGATGGGTACATCGGCGCGGGTCACGTTGCCTTGGGGGTCAATGTAGACGGTGACCACGATCCAAGTGGCAAGACCGAGAACCAGCGCCAGAAAAATCGAGAAAAAGCGGTTGTTCCACAGGGAACCGCCGTGTGGCTCATTGGGTGTCGGCATGGGATGCGATACCTCCTTTGCGCAGGATGCGCTGCAGCAGCGGGACATTCTCGTCGGAGGTTTCCTCCGGCGGGACGACTTCCTCCTGCAGCATATTGAACAGGTTCTGGCGGTCCAGACGGCGGATCAGCACGCCGTTTTTCGCCATGGAGATGATGCCGGTTTCCTCGCTGACGATCACAACAATGGCATCGGAGTTCTCACTCATACCAAGTCCCGCGCGGTGGCGCGTACCCATATCCTTGCCCATTTCCAGATTGTTGGACAGCGGCAGCACGCAGCCTGCGGCAACAATTTCGCCGTCGCGGATGACTACGGCACCGTCGTGCAGGGGCGTACCCTCGTAAAAAATGGTGCCCAGCATCTCGCGGATGACATCGGCGTGCATCGGCGTGCCGGTGCGGATGATCTCGTCCAGATTGTTGCGGCGCTCCAGAACCATCAGTGCGCCGGTGCGCGTGTCGGAAAGCTGCTCGGCAGCGTCACAGATGGCAACTACGGCATTCTGCCATGCCCCGCGCAGGGTGGGGTCGGCACGCCGATAGCTGCCGAACAGCTTGCTGGACCATGTGGCGCTTTGCCCCATACGCTCCAGCGTGCGGCGCAGCTCCGGCTGAAAGATGACCACAGCCGCCATAAAGCCGATGGTGATGACGTTGTTTAGCAGCCAAGTGACGGTGCGCAATTGAAGCATGACCGCCAGGCCGTAGAACACCACCAGCAAAAAAATGCCCTTGACCAGCTGCCCGGCGCGGGAACGCCGTGCGAACATCATAAGCTGGTAAAACACGAACGATATAATAAGGATGTCCAGTGTGTCGGAAAAGGGATCAAACGCGCGCAGACTGCTTAGAATCGCGCTGATCATATCGCTTTTCAGCATGGGAACCCAGTCCTCCTTCCCTGCTGTTGAATCACTCGATCAAGGCTACGGCATGGGCGGCAATGCCCAGACCCTCGCCGGTAAAGCCCAGATGCTCCTCGGTGGTGGCTTTTACGCTTACGGCAGAAATATCGACCCCGAAGGCATCGGCAATGTTCTGGCGCATCGCCGGGATATGGGGCGCCAGCTTGGGGGCTTGGCAAAGCAGCGTGGCGTCGATGTTGCCCAGCTTGTAGCCGTGGCGGGTCAGAATGGCGGCAACCTCGCGGGTCAGCGCCAGAGAGTCGGCGCCCTTGTAGGCAGGGTCGGTATCGGGGAAATGCTTGCCGATGTCGCCCAAGGCAGCCGCGCCCAGCACGGCATCCATAACGGCGTGCAGCAAAACATCGGCATCGGAATGCCCCAACAGCCCTTTTTCGTAAGAAATTTCCACACCGCCAAGGATCAGCTTGCGACCCTCCACTAAGCGGTGAACATCATATCCGTGACCAATACGCATGGTTTTCTCCTTTTGCAGATCTTCGGGGGTGGTGATTTTCAGGTTGGCGTAATCGCCCGCGGTCAGTGTGACCGGCAGCCCCGCCAGTTCAAACAGGCTGCAATCATCGGTGACAAGCGCCGCCGTCGCGGCGTCCACGGCAGCCAGTGCCTGCCGGTACAGCGCGGTGCGAAAGCACTGCGGCGTCTGCACGGCAAACAGTGTGCTGCGCTCCGGCGTGGAAACCACGCGGCTGTCCTTGGCGATTTTGATGGTATCCTTGACAGGCACAGCCGGTGCGGCGGCACAGCTTTTGGCGGCTGCCTGCAGGGCGTTGGTGATCAGGGCATCGCTCACAAAGGGGCGGGCGGCATCGTGGATGGCTACCAGCTCGCCATGGGCAGCAGCCAGACCGTTTTTGACACTGTCGGCGCGGGTCGCACCCCCCTGCACCACGGTGCAGGGCTTGGGGCAGGCATCGGCGATCGCCTGACAGTCGGCAAAATTCTGCCCTGCCACCAACACCAGTTCGGTAACGGCATCGTGGGCGGCAAAGGCGGCGCAGCTTGCCTGCAAAACGGTGCTGCCGCCGGGCAGCCGGAAGCTGAGTTTGTCAAACCCCATACGGCGCGAAGCCCCCGCTGCCACGATAACGGCGGTGACGGACGGAAATACAGAAGCGGTCATAGGGTACACTACCCCCTTTTTATTAATACTCACATAACATTATACAAGGTTGTGACAAAAAAATCTACTAAAATTGGCAGGATTTTTTTGTGCAAACAGAAAAAATCCGCCGCACCGTTGGGTGTGGCGGAAACAGGTATATTTAAAAGGAAAATTACGCCCGTCTTTTTTTGTCCAGCCGAATCTTGTCGCTGATCATGGCAATAAATTCCGAGTTGGTGGGCTTGCCGCGCAGGCTGTGGATGGTATAGCCGAAATA
>CAKTAS010000066.1:0-8836 GCA_934529095.1 uncultured Gemmiger sp.
GTCATCCCGGCGGGCGGCGGCAAGGGCATCGGCATACAAAAAACGCTTGCCTATTTCGGGCTGACCCCCGCGCAGGCAGCAGCCTTCGGGGACGGCAACAACGACTGTGAAATGCTGGACGCCGTGGGGCTGGGCGTTGCCATGGGCAATGCCTCGCCGGAATTGAAAGCCCGCGCCAAAGCCATTTGCGGCGATGTTGCGCAGGACGGCGTTTACCGGTTTTGCGTGGAAAACCAGTGGATTTGACGGGATTTGTTATAAAAGACCTTTTACGGGCAGTAATGTAGGGATGGGTCTTGACCCATCCTTGCTGCCTTGCGGTTGTAACAACATTACGGGTCATTCGTAGGGGCGGCATATATGCCGCCCGCCGCAGCCAACCGGGCAATGTAGCCTAACGGGTAAAACGCACGGGACGCATATATGCGTCCCCTACAAACCTACCGAAAGTTTGCAATCGCACCATTAAGTTTATTAACAAAAAAGGTTTGGACAGGCTTTCGCCTGTCCAAACCTTTTTCTGCTTAATTGCTTTTTACAGTTACTGTTCGCCGTTGCGTTTTTTCAGCTCTGCCAGAATTTCCGCCAGCAGCTCCTCCTGCGTGGGGGCTTTGGGTGCTTCGGGTGCTTCGGGGGCGGGTTCCTCCTTTTTGCCAAACTCCAGCAGCTTGTTCATGGCTTTCAGCATCAGGAACAAAACCAGCGCCAGAATCAAAAAGTTGATCACCGCCGACACAAACGCGCCGATGCCCAAATTGATGTCAAAGGGCAGATGCAGCACGACCTCGCTGAAATCCGCCTTAAACAAAATGCCGATGACGGGGTTGATGATGTTCTCGGTCAGGGAGGTGACCAGCGCGCTGAACGCACCGCCGATCAAAACACCGACTGCCATATCCATCATATTGCCCTTTAACGCAAAGGCTTTGAATTCTTCCAAAAACTTTTTCATACGGCATCCCTCTCGGCATTGTTTATTTCAGCAGCTTTGCCACGGCGTTGGCAGCGCCGTCCAGATATTCACCGGCAAACATTTCAATCATACCGGCGTCGGCTTCCTTGGCAAGCTCGGGGTCAATGGGCATCTTTGCCAGCACGGGCAGGGTGTACTTGGCGGCGATCTCGTCCACATGGCTGTCGCCAAAGACGTTGATATGCTTGCCGCAGTCGGGGCAGACGGCGTAGCTCATATTCTCGACCAAGCCGAGGATGGGTACGTTCATCATCTGTGCCATCTGCACGGCCTTGCCCACGATCATACCCACCAGCTCCTGCGGGCTGGACACGATCACAATGCCGTCCACGGGCAGAGTCTGGAACACGGTCAGCGGCACGTCGCCGGTGCCCGGGGGCATATCCACAAACAGAAAATCCACATCCCAAACCACGTCCTGCCAGAACTGCTTGACAGCACCGGCAATCACGGGACCGCGCCAGACCACGGGGGCTTCGGGGTCGTCCAGCAGCAGGTTGATGCTCATCACCTGCACGCCGGTGCGGCTCTCGATGGGGTTGATGCTCTCACCGTCGCCGGTGGCGGGACCCTTCACGCCGAACAGGCGGGGGATAGAGGGTCCGGTGATGTCGGCATCTAGAACGCCTGCCTTGTAGCCCATACGGCGCATCGAAACGGCAAGCATGGCGCTGGTCATACTTTTACCGACGCCGCCCTTGCCGGACACAACGCCGATGACCTTTTTGATACGGCTGTTCTTGTGCGGCGGCTCGTGGCTCGGCGCGCGGTGATCGCAGTTCGCACTGCAGCTGCTGCAATCGTGCGTACATTCACTCATTGCTAAATTGCTCCTTTTTTGAACGGCAGGCAAGCCCGCCGCGTTTTGCATACGCTAATAGTGTAACAAATCCCGGCGCAAAATGCAATACTTACCAATTCCATATCGGCATATCACAATAAATCCCCGCATACCGTATCGGTAGGGAAGGGGGTGTCCCCATGGCACAGCGCAGCGTCTACCTGAAAAACGCGGTATGGCTGGTAGCGTCGGGCATTGTGCTGCGGCTGCTGGGTATGGGGTACCGGGTGTATCTTTCGCAGCGGCTCGGCACCGAGGGTATGGGGCTGTACCAGCTGGTGCTGGCGGTGTACACGGTGTTTGTGGCGCTGGCGTCGTCGGGGCTGAATGTTGCCTCCACCCGTCTGGCGGCGCAAAGTCTGGCGCGCGGGCGGGGTATGGCGGCAACGCTGCGCAGCCTGTGCGGCACGGCGGCGGTTTTCGGCACGGCGGGTATGGTGCTGCAATTCGCCTTGGCGGGGGTGTGTGCGCGGGTGTTTTTGCACGATGTCCGGGCGGAACTGCCGCTGCGGGTTTTGGCGCCCAGCCTGCCGTTTCTTGCGGCGGCGGGGGCAGTGCGGGGCTGCTTTTTGGCGGCACGTCGGGTAAAGCCCAACATTACTGCGCAGATGGTCGAGCAGCTGGTGCGTATGACCACCGCTGCGTGCGCCCTGCAGGCGTGGCAGCACTGGGGCGCGGGGTATGCCTGTGCGGCGGTGCTGCTGGGCAATACGGTCAGCGAGGCGGTTTCCTGCGGGATCATGCTGGCTTTTGCCGCTAAAACGCCGGAATTTGCCCCGAGCCATGCCGAGCCGCTGCACCCCTACACCGCCAAGGAACTGTATGCCATCGTTTTGCCGGTCGAGGGCAGCCACCTGCTGGCTGGGGGTTTGCAGGCGGCGGAAAGCGGGCTGATCCCGTACACGCTGACGCTGTACACCGGCAGCCGCGCCGATGCGCTGGCGCAGTACGGGGCGCTGAAGGGGATGGCGCTGCCGCTGCTGTTTTTTCCGTTTTCGGTGCTGGCGGCACTTTCCGGTCTGCTGATGCCGGAAATCACCCGCGCCCACACCCGCCGCGACACGGCGCGGGTGCAGTATCTGGTGCGGCGTATGCTGGCGGTCACGGGGGCGCTTTCGCTGCTGGCGGGGCTGGGCTTTGCGCTGGTGGGCGCGCCCGTGGCGGAGCTTTTGTACCGCGACCCCGCCGTGGGGGACTATGTGCGGCGGCTGAGTATGGCAGCGCCGTTTATGTATATGGAAAGTATGGTGGACGGCGTGCTGAAGGGGTTGGGCGAGCAGCTGGCAAGCTTCCGGTATTCGCTGTTGGATTCGGTTTTGCGCATTGCGGGCATCACGCTGCTGCTGCCGCGCTTCGGTATGGGGGCATTTTTGGGCATTATGGTGGCGTCCAACGCGATGACCTGCCTGCTGAATCTGAACCATATGCGAAAAAAACTCAAGGCAGCGGCATAAAAATGTGCCGGGGCATCGCCCCGGCACATTGTGTTTTTTATAGTATCACAGCGTTTGCCCGCTTACCAGCCCGTTCCACAGCCGGTAATAAATGCCCTTGCGCGCCAGCAGCTCGGCGTGGCTGCCCTCCTCCTCGATGCCGTCCTTGCCCAGCACCAGAATCCGGTCGGCGTTCTGGATGGTCGTCAGGCGGTGCGCGATGGTCAGCGTCGTGCGCCCGACAGCCAGCTTGTCCAGGCTCTGCCCGACCAGAATCTCACTTTCGTTGTCCAAGGCGCTGGTCGCCTCATCCAGCAGCAGAATGCGCGGGTTCTTCAAAAAGACCCGGGCAATGGAAATGCGCTGCTTCTGCCCGCCGCTCAGTTTGACGCCGCGCTCGCCCACATAGGTGTCGTAGCCGTTTTTCAGCGCGCGCACAAACTCATCGGCGCCCGCCATACGGGCGGCTTCCTCAATTTCGGCGCGGGTGGCGCCGGGGCGCCCGTAGGCGATGTTTTCCGCCACCGTGCCGCTGAACAGATAAACGTCCTGCTGCACCACACCGATGGCACTGCGCAGGCTGTGCAGCGTCACACTGCGCACGTCCTGCCCGTCGATCAGAATACTGCCGCCCGTCACATCGTAAAAGCGGGGGATCAGGTTGCACAGGGTGGTTTTGCCGCCGCCGCTGGGTCCGACCAAGGCAAGACTTTCGCCGGGGTGGATGGTCAGATCAACGTGGCGCAGCACCTTGTTGTGGTCGTCGGGGTACTCAAAGCTGACATCCCGCAGTTCAATGCCGCCCTGCGTGACCTGCAATTCCTTGGCGTCGGGCGCGTCGGCGATGGCAATCGGGGTGTCCATAATTTCGGCAAAGCGCTCGATGCCGGTCATACCGCGCTGGAACTGCTCGGCAAATTCGACAATGCGGCGGATGGTGGCAATCAACGTAGAAACGTACAAAACATACGCCACCAAATCGCCGGGCGTGATGGTGCCGTACACCAAAAACAAGCCGCCCGCCAGGATGACCACCAGATACATCAAGCCGTCAAACAGCCGGGTCGAGGTGTTGAACGCCGCCATGGCGTAGTAGCCCTTGGTTTTGATCTCCTCAAAGGCGCGGTTGCCCTGCTCAAACTTTTCGCGCTCCAGATCCTCGGCGGCAAACGCCTTGACAACGCGCTGCCCCAGCAGGCTGTCCTCGATGGTGGCGTTCAGCTCGCCGATCTGGAACCGCTGCTCGCGGAAGCGGGCGCGCAGCTTCTGGTTCAGCTTGACCGAAACCACGCCCATCAGCGGCACGCAGGCAAACACCACCAGCGTCAGCAGCACGCTGGACTGGCACAAAATCACAAAGGATGCCGCGATCTTGATGCCCGCAATAAAAAATTCTTCGGGGCAGTGGTGGGCAAACTCGGTCACATCAAACAGGTCGTTGGTGATGCGCCCCATGATCTGCCCGACCTTGGTGTTGTTGTAGTAGGTGTGATCCAGCCGCAGCAGATGGTCAAAGGCGTCGCGGCGCATATCGGTTTCAATATGCACGCCCATAATGTGACCAATGCTGGACATAAAATACTGCGCTGCTGCGTCGATAATACGCAGCACCAGATACAGCGCCGCCAGCCTTAGCACCAGCGCGGCGGTCAGGGAACCTACCGAGTTGGTCAGCGTACTCATAATTTTGGGCAGGATGATATCGCACAGGGTGGTCAGCGCAGCGCAGAAAAGGTCAAAGCACAAAACGCCCTTGTACTTGGCGAGGTACGGCATAAAGCGGCGCATAAGCGCGCCGTTGCCGGTTTTGCGTTCGTTATTTGGCATAAAAACAGGGTTCTCCTTTTGGTAATATTCACAAGAAAGCCGCCCCAAAGGGCGGCGTGGGGTTATTCAGCAGGAGGTTCCGCGACAGGAGGTTCTGCGGCAGGGGCTTCTGTGGCAGGGGCTTCCGTGGCAGGGGGTTCCGCGGCAGGAGGTTCTGCGGCAGGAGGTTCTGGGGTAACAGGCTCCGGCTGTGTCGGAGTTTCCGGTGCTGTCGTGGAATCCGGCGGTGTTGTCGTGGTTTCCGGCGGTGTTGTCGTAGTTTCCGGCGGCGTCGTGGTAGATTCCGGCGGCGTCGTGGTAGATTCCGGCGGCGTCGTGGTAGATTCCGGCGGTGTGGTGGTAGATTCCGGCGGCGTCGTGGTGGACTCCGGCGGCGTGGCGGTAGATTCCGGTGTCGCGGTGGATTCCGGTGTGGTGGTGGGTTCCGCGCTGGGGGTCGGGGCGGCAACCTCCTTCACCTGCATGCAGCCGGTATGCTTGCAGTGGATCGCGCCGTCCTCACCGGCGGCTTCGTTCCACTCGTGGTCGTCGTACAGCTTTTTGGTGATCTGCACGGTGTCGCCGCAGATACTGCAATCGTAAGTATAGGTATGCTCGGCAAGGCAGTTTTCGGGGTAGGTGTTGTATTCGCTGCTCAGGGAAAGCGGCGATTTATCGCGGTATTCCTCGGTGTCGGGGTACTTGTGTTCGCACTTGATAAACACTGCGGTCAGCACCTCGCCGCCCGCATTGGCGGTGTCGGGCATCGTAAAGGCAAAGGTTGCGTCCGTGTATACATTGCCGTCGCTGGCTTGCCAGCCGCTGAACACCCAGCCCTTGTCCGGCTTGGCAGTCACGGCCTCTGCCACGCCGCCCTTGCGCACCAGCTGGCTGGTTTCGCCCGCCAGCACGCCGCTGCCCTGCACGACAAACTCCAAGGGGACCTTGGCGTCCCGCACGGCGATGGGGTCCTCTTTGATCAGGTTGACCGGCACGCCCACGGGCTTGGGGATGCTGCCCAGCGGCTGGGGACGGCGATCCTCGGTGATATAGGCGTGGGTGCGCACATACTGAAACAGCGCAGTGACGGCGGTTTTGGAAAGATGCACGCCGTCCGACAGGGTGTAGTCTTTTTTTGCCCACCCGGTGGAGGAGTCCTTCAGAACCTCGGCGGTGTTCAGAAATTTAAAGTCGTTGTCCTCGCACATTTTTTCAATGGCGGCGTTGTAGGCGTCCACCTGCACCATCTCCAGGCGGGTGTTGCTGCGCTGCTTGTCCAGCGGGGGAATGGCGCTGACAATGATATCGCAGTAAGGCCAAGCCTCGCGGATGGCGTTCAGACCCTTCAGGTAGGTGGAAATAAAGGACGTTGCATCGGTGGAAGTGCCGCCCAGGTTGTTGGTGCCGTAGCAGATGATGATGCGCTGCGGCTTGAGCATCGCCACGGCCTTGGGTACGGTGTACATCTTGGACGAGCCGGTGAACTGCTCGCATTCCAGCGTGGTGATGGCGCCCGCTCCCATGCTGACAACGCCGATGTTGTTGTCCGAGGTGGTAAACGCCTTGCCGGTATCGTCGGCGTACAAAAGATAGCGTGCGGTGTTGGAGTCGCCGATAAACAGGGTTTCATCCACATAGCTGCGACCGGCGTCGGCGGTTTCGGGCAAGACGGTGCCGACCTCGGCGGGGTCGGTCACAACAGGGACGGCCGCCGAGGAGGAACTGCCGTTTTTGCCGGAGGACGCCGCCGACGACCCGGAAGCGGAGGGCAGGGCAGAGGGGTCTTTTTTGGGAGCGGTGATAACGATAGCCGCGGCAACGGCGACGGTGACGACCACAGCGGCTGCCGAGGCGATCAGGACCGTAAGCTGCCGCCGCGACAGCGCAGACAAAAACGATAGATTCATGGCGGACACTCCCCTAAACGTTAAGCAATAGAATATATATTATGTATCATACAACAATTTCGCGCCGGACGCAAACCCAAAGACAAGAAATTTACATCTTGGACAAACCGACGCCGCAAATTTTGGGCAGCTTTTATGCAGAACACGGAGTGAAACCGCGCTTTTTCGGGAAGTAATGTAGGGATGGGTCTTGACCCATCCGCACCGCTGGCTGCGCGCAGCGCATAAAATCGCGCCGAATGGCGCGTTTTCACGGGATATCGTACTATTGGCTAGATTGCACGGAACGGTCAAGACCGTCCCCTACAAACCTACCGAAAGTCGGCAATATACCGGGCTGATTTGCGCCCCGCTGCGGTGGGGACGGGCTGTTCGAATCCTCTACAGGTCAACATAAAAGCAAAAGCCCCGCCGGGGTACGGCGGGGCTTTTGCTTTTATGGACCTGGAGGGATTCGAACCCTTGACCTCTCGGATGCGAACCGAACGCTCTCCCAACTGAGCTACAGGCCCATATTTGCGACTTGATTATTTTAAGCCATTCGCCGCAAAATGTCAAGTGCCAAGCAGCAAAAATTTTAAAAGAAATTTCCGCAAAATTTTTTTGCAGAAAATTTTCCGGAAAAAATTTCTATTAACATCAAAAAATCATTGCTATACCGTACAATGCGTGGTATACTGAAACTACCCCACGCGGCGGCGTAGAAAAACGTATACGCCGTGTGGATTGTATCCACCTATGTTACATTTTACAATAAAAACAATGCCGCACAATTTGCGGCACTAACAACCGCAAAAAATGTGCGGTTGTTGCAGAATGTGATATTGTGGAGTGTGAAAAGGAATGAAAGGTCAAACATCAGACGGAGAGCTTGCTGTGTTGCGGCGCGAGTTCTCGGAGCTTGCGGGGCTGCAAACAGCGGACTGCATAACCTATACGCTGCGCAAACACGCGGATGCATTGTACATAGCTGCGCAGAAAAACGGTCTGCCCGCGCGGGAGTGCATCTTCCCCGGTCAGGACGCTGCGCAGGCGGAGCTTTTGCTGCGTTTCCTGTACGAAAATGCCGTTTCGCCCCAGCAAATCAACGATGTGATCCGGGACCTGTATCCGGGCTTGAGGTGACTGCTATGCCGCTGTTAGAAAATCCTGTTTTTGCGGCAGAACTGCCGCAGGAGCCGGCACAGGTCACGGCGCTTTTTGCCGTTTCGCAGTCCTTGGAGCGCGACTGCATCCGGCTGTACGCCCACAGCCAGCCCTGCGTAACGGCGGGTGTGTATGCAACGGCGGAGGCACTTTTGCAGGCGCTGCAGGAGGGAATCTGCCCGCAGGTGGTGGCGGTGGATGTGCTGCTGCCCGAGGCGGCGTTCCAAACCCTGCTGCAAAGCGTGCAAAAATTGCCCGGTTTGCCCAGCCCGAAAATCCTTCTGCTGACACCCTTTCCCGAAACTGCCGCCGCGCGCGGCGCTCTGCACAAGCTGGACCGCTACGCCCGGCTGGTGCGCCCGTACAGCATGGAAGCGCTGTTCGGCACGGTGTATGCCCTCGGTGCGGACGAGCGCAGCACACGCATCTATCATATTCAGCGGCTTTGCTGTGCGGCGATGCAAAGCCTGAAAGCCGACCCCACGCTCACCGGTACGCAGTATCTGAACCGGATTTTGCTGTGCGCCCTGCTTTATGAGCAGGAGTTGCCGCTGAGCCGCTTGTACCAGATTGCGGGCGAGGAGCGCGGCATCGATGAAAAGGCGGTCACGGCGGCGCTGTCCCGCCTGTCGGGAGCGCTGTGCCGCAAGCACACCGAAGGGTATGTTGCGCTGTGCCGGCGCTGCGGCTGCACGTCGCAAACGCCGCTGTCCAACGGGCGGTTGATCCG
>CAKTAS010000067.1:0-8724 GCA_934529095.1 uncultured Gemmiger sp.
CCAGGCGCAGGTCAGCCGGCTGGAAAAAAACGCGCTGTCGCATATCAAGGCGCAGATTTCCGGGCAGTAATGCAGGGCGCAGGGGCGGGGCATTGCCCCGCCCGCGGTCAAATGATGGCGCAAAAATCACGGGTTGGGTTGTAGGGGCGGCATATATGCCGCCCGTTGCAATCGCACGAATATTGCGATACAACGGGCAAACCGCACGGGACGCATATATGCGTCCCCTACAAACCTGCCGGAAATTTGTATTTTCCCCAATTATTACTTGCTTTCCGGTTGTTCGTAGGGAGGGGTCTTGACCCCTCCTTGCCGCCTAGCCGATAGTACAATATATCGGGAAACCACGCGCCGTTCGGCGCGATTTTATGCGCTGCGCGCAGCCAGCGGTACGGCGCGGTCAAGACACGCGCCCTACATTACTGCCCGTAAAAGGGCTTTTGGGCAAACGGAAACGGATACCGCAGCAAAATCTGCCGCAGTACCCGTTGTTTCGGTAATGCTTTTTTATTTTTCCAGTTCAATGCCGCACACGCCCAGCGCACGGCGGAAGGACACCGGGTTTTTGTACAAAATCCCCGTGATCCCCAAGTTATAGGCGGCCTGCGCATTCTCCTTGTTGTCGTCCACAAAGATGCACTCGTCGTAGGCAAGCCCGCAGGTTTCGATCAGGGTCGCAAAAATTTCCGGTTCCGGCTTGCACAGGTGTACATCGCAGCTGGCAATGCCCCCGTCAAACAGCGCAAACCAATCCCGCTGCTGCATTTTTTCCCACACGTCGGCGGGCATATTGGTCAGGTAATACAGGCGGTAGCCTTTTTCCTTCAGCTCGCGCATAATGGCAATGGTGGAGTCCTTGTCGCGCAGCATCTCCTCCCATTCCTCCAACACGGTGCGCACCTCAAAGGTGCGGTTGACGCGGGCGGCATTTTCCAGCATCAGGCGGCTGCCCTCCTCGCGGGACAGAATGCCGCGGTCCAAGTCGTTCCATTCCTGGCTGCCAAAGGTCAGCTCGTAGGTTATCTCCTCGGCGTGCTTATTCAAAAAACGCTCCATCAAAAATTCCTTGGGGCTGAAATCGATCACCACGCCGCCAAAATCAAAAATGATATTTCTGTACATAGTATACCCTCCTGTGGTATTCATATCCATTATACACGCTTTTGCCGCAGGAAACAATTCTTTTTTCCCGGCATAGTATAGGAAACACCGAAAGGAGGCTTGGTATGACCTTACACGACCTTGCCGAAAAGGACGTCATCCTGATCCAAAACGGCGAAAACCTCGGGCGCATCGACGACCTTTTGTTTGATGAGGGTACCGGGCGCATCCAGTCCGTCATTTTGCGCGGGCGGGGGCGTATGCTGGGGCTGCTGGGCTATGACGATGACCTGCTGCTCCCGTGGGAGAGCCTGCGCCGCATCGGTGCCGATGTGGTCATTGTGGACGCCGACCCGCTGCCCACGCCCCGCAAGCGCCGCGTATAATTTGTGTAAAAACCGCGCAAAAGAGATGCATTTCCCCCCGCGCCGTGTTATAATAAGTGTACCATCTGTACAAAGGGGGTTCGGTATGCGGTTTCTGCGCAGCAGGGCAGTGCCTTTTGTGTCCTTTCTGCTGGCAGCGCTTGCCGTTGCGGCAGCTTCGCTGTGGCTGATCGTGCCGGTCTGGCTGCCGCAAAAAGCCCCCGCGCCCTATGTGTTTGCCGCGCAAAGCACCCCCGCCCCGGCGCTTTTGGACATCAACACCGCCGATGCCGCCGCGCTGACCGCCCTGCCGGGAATCGGGCAGGCAAAGGCGGAAGCCATTGTGCGCTACCGCGCCGAACACGGGTATTTTGCCGCCTTACAGGACGTTGCCGCCGTAAGCGGTATTTCCCAGCGTATGGTCGAAAGCTGGGCGGGTCTTGCCTGTGTGCAGCCGCCCGTAAACGAACAGGAGGAGCATAGCCTTGGATAAGCCGGAGAATATTTTTATCAACCGCGAACTCAGCTGGCTGGATTTTGACAGCCGCGTTCTGGCGCTTGCCAAAGAAAAAAACGTGCCGCTGTGCGAGCGTATCAAGTTTGCCGCCATTTTCGGCAGCAATATGGACGAGTTTTTTATGGTGCGCGTCGGTTCGCTGTATGACCAGACGCTGCTCAAAACCAACAAGACCGACAACGTCACCCATATGACCGCCGCCGAGCAGATCGCCGCCATCACCCCGCGCGTGGCGGACCTGCAGACCAAGTGCGACAAATACTTTGCCCACCTTGTGCAGGCGCTGGAAGCACAGGGCTACAAAAAGGTCGATTTCACCAAGCTGGGCAAGCAGCAGGAACATTTCTGGAAGGAATATTTCCACCGCGAGCTGCTGCCGCTGTTAAGCCCGCAAATCGTGGACCAGCGGCATCCCTTCCCGTTTTTGTACAACAAACAGGTTTACTACATTGCCCAGCTGCACTCCAAAAACGACGGCGTCAGCTACGGCATTGTGCCGGTAAATCCCCAGTTTGAGCGGGTGTTGTTTATCCGCGACGGGGACGCCACCTGCTACGCCTTTGTGGAGGAAGTGATCGCCCATTTTGCCGCCTCCATCTTCAGCGCCAGCACCGTGCAGAAGCAGTGCCTGTTCCGCGTGACCCGCAACGCCGACATTACGGTGGACGAGGGGATGATGGATCACGACATCGACTTCCGCGATGTGATGAGCGAGCTGCTCAAAAAGCGCCGCAAGCTGTCCGCTGTGCGCCTGCAATTCTGGCCCGATGCCCCGCAGGACATTGCGCATTTCCTGCGCGACAAGCTGGACGTACCCGCCGCGCGCTGCTACACCCAGACCTCGCCGCTGGATACCGGCTGCCTGTTCAAGCTGGCAGGGCGCATCGGCAGCGACGGCAGCCACGCCGATTTGTTCTATCCCGCCGCCAAGCCCATGCAGGCGCCCGCCGGGTACGACCTGTACACCGAGGTGCGCAAGCACGACGTGCTGCTGGCGTACCCCTACCAGAGCATCCGCCCCTTTATCCGGATGCTGCTGCGCGCCGCCAACGACCCCGACGTTGTTTCGATAAAAATGACGCTGTATCGTATGGCTGCTGACTCGCAGATCGTCAATGCGCTGATCGCCGCCGCCGAAAACGGCAAGCAGGTCGTCGCCATGGTCGAGCTGCGCGCCCGCTTTGACGAGCAGAACAACATCGACTGGTCCAAGCAGCTGCAGGACGCCGGCTGCACGGTGTTCTACGGCTTTGACGACTACAAGGTACATTCCAAGCTGACGCTGATCACCAGCCGGGTCAACGGCAAGTACCGCTACCTGACCCAGATCGGCACCGGCAACTACAACGAAAAAACCAGCGAGCTGTACACCGACCTTTCCTTTATCACCACCCGGCAGGAGATTGGTGAGGAAGCCAGCGCCGTGTTCAACAATATGGCGCTGCAGCGCCTGACCGGCGAGGTCAGCACCATGCTGGTCGCGCCGCTGCACTTCAAGAGCGTGCTTTTGGAGGAGATGGACCGCCAGATCGCACGGGCGATGCAGGGCAAGCCCGCCGGCATTATCCTGAAAAACAACTCCATCAACGACCCCCAGATCATTGAAAAAATCAGCCAGGCCAGCTGCGCCGGCGTGCGGGTGGATATGATCGTGCGCGGCATCTGCTGCGTGCGCGCCGGTGTGCCGGGACGCACCGAAAACGTGCATATCCGCAGCCTTGTCGGGCGGTATCTGGAGCATTCCCGCATTTACTGCTTCGGCAGCGGGGAGGATATGCGCATCTACATTGCCTCGGGCGACTTTTTGACCCGCAATACCGAGCGCCGTGTCGAGGTCGGCGTGCGCATCGACGATGCCAAGATTGCCCAAAAGCTGCGCGGCATTCTGGACCTGCAGCTGCGCGACACCGTCAATGCCCGCGAAATGCAGCCCGACGGCAGCTATGTCAAGGTCAAGCCGCTGCCCGGTCAGCCGCCCGTGGACAGCCAGATGGCGATGTTCGGCTATTTTACCAACGGCTTTGAAATGCAGCCCGACCCCGTGCGCAAGGTCGTGCGCCCCGCACCGGGCAAGGCCCCTGCCGCCCGGCAGCCCGCAGCGCGCCGCACCACCAGCCTGCGCCCCGCCCGCAGCCTGCTGGGGTTCTTCGGGCGCGGCAAAAAGTAAGGAGAACTTTTTATGAAAACCTGTGTTGTAACAGCAAATTTTAACTGTGACCCCGGCAAGGTCTGGCTGTACCTGACCAAGCCCACGCTGAACCACTGGCGCACCGATGTCAAGGACTACGAGGAAACGCCCGACGGTATGCAGGCAACGGAGCATAATACCGACGGCAAGGACACCCAGCTGACTTTCACCCGCAAGGAGAAAAACCGCTGCGTCAGCTGCAATTTCCAAAAGGGCAAGATTCACGGCACCTTTACCGCCATTCTGCTGGGCGGCGGGGATTCCACCAGCTTGGAATGTCTGCTGGATGTCGAGGGGCTGGGGCTGTTTGCCAAACCCAAAGCCCTGTTGGAGGAACGCCTCGAAATGCTGCGCCGCGCACTGGGCGCTTGACCGCTTTGCTGCAACACCCCTGCAAGGGCTGCCCTTGCGGGGGTGTTTTTTAGGCAATACCGCATAGCGCCCCGTTTTGCCGCATAGCTTGCACAAAGGGGGTGTTTGTATGTGGGAGGAAGCTGTTCCCAAGCCCGCCCCGTCCGGGCAAAAACGCCCAAAGCGGGAGGAAAACCTTGTTCTCTACGTCCGCATCCTGCTGGCAGCGGCGGCGCTTTTGGCGGCGCTGGCGCTGCGCAGCACGGGCGGCACTGTGTATGACAGCGTGCGCCGCGGCTTTATCCGGGCAATACAGCCCGACCAGTTTTTGTTTTTAACGCAGGAGCGCATCTTTTCAAAATTTACCGAGCAAGCCGCCGAAGCGCTGCAGCGCTGGACGAGCGCCCTGCCCGCCAGCCGCCCCGCCCACGGCAAGCCCGCCAAGACCGCGCCCGCCGCCGTGCGGGAGGAAAGCTACCTGCCGGATTTTGCGCTGCAATTTCCGCTGCCGAAGGGCAGCTGCACCCGCACCTCCGGCTACGGCTGGCGCACCGACCCGATGGGCGGGCAGGGGACAGAGTTCCATTACGGTGCCGACCTTGCCGCCGCGGCAGGCACCCCCGTATATGCCGCCGCGCCGGGCGTGGTGCGCACAGCGGGCAGCCACCCCAGTTACGGCAACTCGCTGCGCCTTCTGCACGCCGCCGGGGACGAAACGCTCTACGCGCATATGCAGTACCTGTTTGTGCGCGCGGGCGAAACGGTGCAGTCCGGGCAGCTTTTGGGTACCGTGGGGCAGACCGGCAACGCCACGGGTCCGCACCTGCATTTTGAAATTTTGCACAAGGGGCTGCGCTATGACCCGACCGAAGCGTTGCAGGCTGCGGCGTAGGCTGCAGCTGCGCTGGCCGTGCCTGACGCTGTTTTTGCTGACGCTGGCGCTGCTGTTGGACAGCACAGGCACCGTGCGCGCCGGGCTTTGCTGCGCCGCCCTGCACGAGTGTGGACACATTGCGGCGTATGCCTTTTTGTGGCATCGGCTGCCGCTGCTGGAGCTTTCACCCTTTGGCATCTGCCTGCGGCTGCGCGGGCAGCCCATGACCCGGCGCGAGCAGCTGATTCTATCCGCCGCCGGACCGCTGACCAACCTTTTGTGCGCCGGGCTGCTTCTCTTTTTTATGGAGCGGTTTTCCTGTTGGAGCTTTTCCGGCTACCGCTTTGCCGCCTGCCACCTTTTGGTGGGGGCGGTCAATCTGCTGCCGCTGCCGCCGTTGGACGGCGCGGGCATCGTGTCCGCCGTTTTTCGGCACCGGCTGTAGGGGTCACTGCGGCGCTTTGGCAGCAAAAGCGTTGGCGCCCCCGTTGCTTTTTCTGCCGCAATCGGGTACAATAGGGGTATCAAACAGTTTAGGAAGGTTATCACTATGGCGGAATTTTCCCCCAAATTCAAAGAGGCGTTAAGCCTTGTGCAAAAACCCGGCCGCTACACCGGCGGCGAACCGGGCTGCACCTATAAAGATAAATCCAAGGTCGATGTCCGTATGGCGTTCTGCTTCCCGGACACCTACGAGATCGGTATGTCCTTTCTGGGCGAAAAGATTTTGTACGAGTTGCTCAACCGCCACGAAAACTGGTGGTGCGAGCGCGCGTTTATGCCTTGGACAGATATGAAAGAGCAGATGGAGCGCCTTGGGCTGCCCCTGTACTGCCTTGAAAGCAAGGACCCGCTGACTGAGTTTGACATCGTCGGCTTCTCCTTGGAATACGAGCTTTGCTACACCAACATCCTTGCGATGCTGCGCTTGGCGGGCATCCCGCTGCGTGCCGCCGACCGTGACGAGCGCTGGCCGTTGATCATCTCCGGCGGTCCGTGCGTCTGCAACGCCGAGCCGATGGCGGATTTTTTTGACGTGATGCAGCTGGGCGAGGGCGAGCAGATGCTGCAGGATATCTGCGCCACCGTGGAAGCCGGCAAAAAGCAGCACTGGAGCAAGGAGCAGCTTTTGTTGGAGCTTGCCAAACTGCCCGGCGTGTATGTGCCGTCTTTTTACGATGTAACGTACAAAGAGGACGGACGCATCGAGTCCGTTACCCCCAACCGCCCCGGCGTACCCGCCACCGTGACCAAGGCGATCGTGCAGAATATGGACGATTTTGCCCCACCCACAAACTTTGTGGTGCCTTTGGTGGGTGCCGTGCAGGACCGCGCCTGCGTGGAAGTTTTGCGCGGCTGCGTGCGCGGCTGCCGCTTCTGCCAGGCGGGGCAGCTGTACCGCCCGTTCCGTGAGCGCAGCCCCGAACTCATCAGCGATTGCGCGCGCGAGCTGTGCCGCAACACCGGCTACGACGAGCTGAGCCTGTCCAGCCTTTCCACCTCCGACCATTCCCGGCTGGAGGATATCCTGGACAACCTCAACTCCTGGGCAGAGGGCGACCACGTCAGCCTGTCGCTGCCGAGTTTGCGCGTGGACAACTTCTCGCAGTCCTTGGTCGAAAAAACAACCAAGGTACGCAAAAGCGGGCTGACCTTTGCCGCCGAAGCCGGCACCCAGCGCCTGCGCGACGTCATTAACAAAAACGTCACCTGGGAGCAGATCGAGCGCGGCTGCCGCATCGCCTTCTCGGAGGGGTACACCTCGGTCAAGCTGTATTTTATGATGGGTCTGCCCACCGAAACGATGGAGGACATCAAGGGCATTGCCGACACCGCCCAGCAGGTGGTCGATCTGTTCTACCAGATCCCCGACCGCCCGAAGGGCAAGGGCGTGCAGGTCACCATCAGCGTGGCGTGCTTTGTACCCAAGCCCGACACCCCGTTCCAGTTCTGCGCGCAGGATCGCCGGGAATCTTTGCAGGAAAAGCAGAAATATCTGCTTAGCTGCGTACATTCCCGCAAGATCAAGGTCAACTATCACGACAGCGCCACCTCGGTGCTGGAGGGCGTTTTCGCCAAGGGCGACCGCCGTCTGGGCAAGGTCATCGAAACCGCCTTTGAAAACGGCGCTTTCTTTGACACCTGGGAGGAATATTTTAACTACGACCGCTGGATGGACGCCTTTGCCGCCTGCGGCATCGACCCGGATTTCTACAACTACCGCACCATCGCGCTGGACGAAGTCACCCCGTGGGCACATCTGGACGTCGGCGTCAGCCACGCCCACCTTGTGCGCGAATACCAAAAAGCCCTGCAGGCGCAGACCACCCCGCCCTGCAACCGCCAGTGCAGCGCCTGCGGCGCAAATAAATTGATCGGAGGACCGTGCTTTGACTACCATCAGGATCTTCTTTGAAAAGTGCGGCGAATCCGCCTACATCTCGCTGCTGGATCTGCAGCGGGTGTTCCACCGCGTGCTGAAGCGCAGCGGTCTGCCCGTGTGGTACACCATGGGCTTTAACCCGCACATCTACCTTTCCTTTTCCTGCCCGCTGTCCTTAGGGCAGGAGAGCCTGTGCGAAAGCTGCGAGGTCAAGACCGAGGCCGAGTCCATCGACCCCGCCGTATGGATCGCCGCCCTGCAGCCGCTGATGCCGCGCGGCATCGTCATCACCAAGGTTGCCCCGGCTGTCGAAAAGGTCGGCGAGATCGAAACCGCCGCCTACGACGTCACGATGCCCGCCGCCGCTGCCGACGCCCTTGCCTTTTACAACGCCGCCGAACACGCCGAGGTCACCAAAAAGACCAAGCGCGGACACAAAACGCTGGACATCAAGGCGTACCTGCCCCGCATCGACTATGAACCGGCAGGGGAGGAGCTGCACTTTACCGTCACGCTGCCCTGCGGCTCGGGCGAGGCGCTGAACCTGAACCCCGCGCTGCTGATGGACTTTCTGCACGAAAACGGCGGTGCGCCCGCGTGGCAGTGCCGCGTGCTGCGCACCCACCTGTACACAAAATCCGGTGCCGATTTTGCCTGAACCGCAGCCGCACGGCCAAAATTTGCCACTTTGCCGAAATTTTTCGCACCTTTTTGTAAAAAACCACTTGCCAAACCCTATTGACAGTGGTATAATACTAAAGCGTTAGTGCCGCCGAGCCATCGGCGGGATAATGACACATCATTATACAGGCGGTCCTCTGACGAGCTTTCGTGTATGAACGTCGCAACAAATGGAGGATTCATAATTATGGACGCAATGAAGCATTTTACCGAGGGTATGATCAAAGAGAACAAGCCCCAGTTCGAAGTCGGCGACACCGTTCG
>CAKTAS010000068.1:0-8554 GCA_934529095.1 uncultured Gemmiger sp.
TAATGGTTTGTGTTTATGATAGCACAAATCGCGGGAATTGGGAACAGGAATTCGGCGAAATAATAAATAAGAAATAATAAATAATAAATGTGGTGCGCCCGCCGCGCGGGCGCGTATTTATAGAATGCGCTGTAGGGCGGGGTGACCCCACCCCGCCGCAGTTTATTGAAGAATCTCTTTTTCGGATAGTAATGTAGGGATGGGTCTTGACCCATCCGCACCGCTGGCTGCGCGCAGCGCATAAAATCGCGCCGAATGGCGCGTTCTCACGATATATCGCATTAGTGGTTATGCGGCAAGGAGGGGTCAAGACCCCTCCCTACGAACAACCGGAAGGCAAGGTATAATTGGGAAAAATGCAAATTTCCGGCAGGTTTGTAGGGGACGCATAGTTGCGTCCCGTGCGGTTTGCCCGTTAGGGTGTTTTATCGGTGTAGCTGCAACGGGCGAGCAATGCTCGCCCCTACCGCGCGTTTCGTTTGAATGTGTCCGCGCGGCGGACACTCCTTCTTTCTTATTTATTATTTATTATTTCTTATTTAGAAGCCCTTGTTTTCCTGCGCGGTTTGTGCTATCCTAGAACCGGGCTTGCGCCCAAATATTGCGCTGTACTTCCGATATGTAGAAGACGGCAGCAGGAGGAAAATTGAATATGAAAAACCGTACCAACGTCCGTTGGCTGACCCAGATCGCTCTGCTGGCAGCCATTCTGCTTGTGTTGAACTACACCCCGCTGGGTTACCTGCAGGTGGGTCCGCTGGCGGCATCGCTGCTGACGGTGCCGGTTGCCATCGGTGCCATCACCATGGGTCCCGCTGCGGGTGCGCTGCTGGGCGCCTTGTTCGGCGCCACCAGCTTTTTGCAGGCGTTGCAGGGCAAAAGCGTGATGGGCGGCGCGTTGTTCGCCGTCAGCCCCGCGGGCTACTTTGTCGTCAGCGTCATCGGGCGCGTGCTGATGGGTCTGTGCGTCGGCTTGATTTTTGCCGCACTGCAGAAGGTCCTGCCCAAAAAGGAAAAGCTGACCTGCTACATCGCCGCGTTCTGCGCACCTTTCCTGAACACGGTGTTCTATATGGGGCTGCTGGTCACCATCTTCTACAACAGTGAATTTGTGCAGAACCTCGCCGCTAAAAAGGGCGCGACCAACCCGCTGATGTTCATCGTGCTGGTGGTCGGCGTGCAGGCGGTCATCGAATGGTGCGTTTGCTGTGCCGTTGCGGGTACCATCACGCTGCCCGTGCGCAAATATATGAAAAACAACTAAGCTGCGATAAATTTGCATAAAGAACACCCCGCCGCATTTATATGCGGCGGGGTGTTCTTTGTATCCCATCAGGCGGTTTTCAGCATTTCGTAGGCGACCAGCACCAGCAGCAGCGGCAGCGCCAGTTTGAGCAAGCTGCCTACCACCGCCCCGATGATCAGCAGCGGCAGCGCCACCACCATCAGCAGGCAGGCGATGATCTTCGCCGCGCCCCACGCAAGGTGCAGCGCCAGACCGATGCTTTTCACACCCAGCCAGCAAAAAATCGCTACAACCAGAATCGTAAAAACCATAACAGTTCCCTTCCTTTTTTAAGTACAACCTTCTTGTTTTATACTACGAGCCAGCCACCCCGCACATTGCAGATCTCAATAGAATCCGTAGCTCGGCAAAAGTTCCAAACTCTGCCACCACAGGCGCGGCACCGGCACACCCGCCAGCGCGGGGTAATACCAGACAAACAAAATCAGCGATACACCGCACAAAGCTGCCGCCGCACACTTGGCGACACGCTGCTTGGGCAGGTGCGCCAGCACCAGCACAATGCCCGCCAAACAGAACATCATCCCGGGGAAATAATGGTACTGGAAGGTGCAGCGGGTCACCAGCATCCACGGCAGCATCTGCGCGGCGTACAGCACCAGCACCGCCGCGCCCTGTCGGCTGCCCCGCCCCGAAACCATACGCCAAAAGATCCACAGCAGGCACAAAAGCCCCGCGCAGCAAAGCACCGGACCCGCCAGCCCCGCAATGCTGGCGCGGACATCCCCGGTCAGCGCACGGTTCTGGTAGTACCATACCGGGCGCAGCCCCAAAAGCCAGCTGTACCAGCGGCTTTCAAAGGGGTGGGTCGCCTTCAGCTGTGCGTGGTAGCGGTACATCGAAAGCTGGCACTGCCACCACTGCGCCACCCCAAACCCCGGGTCGCGCCAGCGGTACGGCAGGTAGGATGCGAGATAAATTCCCAGCGGCAGCACCACATAAAAGCCCACGCCGCCCGCCGCCGCTGCGGCGAATTCGCGCCCGAAGCCGGGCGGATTCTGGCGGCGGCGCAGGTACAAAACGCCCAGATACAGCACCGCCAGCCCCGCCCCGGCGTAGATGCCCGTCCACTTGGCGGCGCACCCCAGCCCGAACGCAGCCCCGCCCAGCGCCATCGGCAGCAGTGAGCGCAGCACGCCCTTTTGCAGCACGCTTTGGCAGTACCACACCATACAGTGTGCGCCCAGCAGGATAAAAAATGTCGCGTATACGTCAATGGTTGCCATGCGGCTTTGCGCAAAGCGCATATGATCCAGCGCCAGCAGCACCCCTGCCACAGCGCCCAGCCAGCGCTTGCCGGTCAGGCGGCGGGCAAAGCACCACGCCAGCGGCACCAGCAGCACGCCGAACAGCGTACCCGCAAACCGCCAGCCGAACCCGGTCATACCAAACAGCGCAATGCCCAGCATGATGCAGTCCTTGCCCAAGGGCGGGTGGGTGGTTTCGTACACGGGCAGGGCGTGCAGCTGCTCGTAGCCCGTGCGCGCGTGGTAAATTTCGTCAAAATACATACTGTTCAGCTGGCTGATTTTTGTCGGTACAGCGTCCGGTTCATCAAACGCCGCCCCGCCGCCGCGCACCGTTACCGCCCCGGCATCCCCGCGCAGGCTCACCTCAAACAGCTGCGCGTTTTCCACCGTGATGTGCAAAACTTCGCCCGCCGCGGCGGTCAGATCGTGGCTTGTCCAGCAAAAACAGGTGGTGTAGCCCAGCGGCTGTTCCAGCAAAAGTTCGCCCGCCGCATCGGTGATGCGCACGCTGCCGCCGCCCGAAATGCCCGGGTACAGCCAGACCCCGCGCACCGCCTGCTGCGGCGTGACCTCCACCGTAACCGCCGTGTCGGCGGCGTCCAGCGGGTTTTGCGGCGCGGTCATACTGCCCAGATAGCAAAAGCTCACGGCGGCAGTCGCCAGCGTAAGCGCCGCCAGCGAAAGCCGCTCGCGGGGCTGCCAGCGTGGGCAGGGCGCAGGCGCTTCCAGCCAGTTTTGCGCGAAGGAACGTTCTTTTACCAGTGGCGCGCTATGCCCGTTGACGGCAATATCCCACACCGCAAAGCCCAGCAGCAAAAAGCAGAGCGTTTCGCCCAAGCCGCCCAGCAGGGTAATTTCCCGCCCGACGGCGCTGCTCAGCCACATATCGTCGGTGTCCACCACGGTGTACGCCACCGCCAGATTCAAAAAGCTCGTCAGCGAAAATCCCACCGCCGCCGCATACACGCGGATGTCATTCCACCGCACCGCCGCCAAAAGCAGCACCGCCACGGTGGGCAGCAGGTAGCGCTCGTGCATACAGTGCGCCAGCGTAAAGACGCCCGCGCCGTAAAAGCCCGCTAGCAGCAGCGGCGAAAACCGCCCCTGCACGGCGCTGCGGTAGGCAAAAAATGCCATCGTCGCCGTGACCAGCAGCAGCCCCAGCATCCCCAAGGTGCGCCAGCTTATGCCGCCCAAGGCGGGCGCGTAGATGCTTTGCCAGTTGCCGCCCAGCGCCGCCAGCCAGTTGAAGGCGTTGACCGACGCATACGGGTAGCCGCTGACCGTGCCGGTGTACTTGTCCAGCAAACCGGGCAGCAGCCCGCGCAGCCCAAAAAACGGCAGCCCCGCCGCCAGCACCGGCAGCACCGCCAGCGCCGCGCCCACAAAGCACCGCCCAAAGGCGCGCAGACGATCCCGCTCCAGCACGATACCCGCCAAAAAGCAGGCAGCCAGCACGGGACCAAACAGCAGCGCCTGCGGCTTGATGCTCAGCGCAACGCCGTAAAAAATTGCCGCAGGTAAGTAGTTTTTGGTTTCCAGAAGCAAAAAGCAGAGCAAGATCGGCAGCGTGAATGCCCCGTCGATCTGCTTCCAGACGGCGGTGTCAAACAGCGCGGCGGGGTGCAGGGCGGCAAACGCCGTCAGGAAAAGCACGCCCCGCCCGTCCGGCAGGCAGCGCTGCCCCAGCTGCGCCACCAGCCACGCGGCGGCACAGTCACAGGCAGCAGGCACCAGCGCCAGCAGCATTTTAAACGCTGCACCGTCAAAATCCAGCCCAAAGATTTTTTGCACCGCGCCGACCGCGCCCAGCACATACAGGTAGCCGGGCGGGTAGTCGGCAAAATAGCCCTCGCTGTAAAAGGCGGCGGGTCCGCTCTGCGCCATTTTGGCAGCCCACGCGCCAAAGCAGCCCATATCGTAGGAGTAGCCCGTCGTTATCGCCGCCAGCAGCAGCCGCAGCACAAAAGCGCCCCCCAGCACAAGCCAGAGAGCGCCCTTATTCAGTTTTTTACACTGAACCGTCATATTTTTACAGTTTTGCGATTTTGGGACCTTGGGCGGTGTCGGTGACGCTCCAGCCCATTTCGGTCAATTGTGCGCGGATTTCATCGGCACGCGCCCAGTTTTTCGCCTTTTTGGCGGCGGCGCGCTCCTCGACCAAGGCGGTGACCTCGGCGGGGATGCTGTCGGTCTTTTTGCGGTTGTACATCAGACCCAGCACGCCGGTCAATTCGTCAAAGGTTTTGGCGGCGGTTTCCAGCGACGCCTTGTCGGCAGCGTCGGACAGGGTGTTGATGTCCTTGACCAGCTCAAACACAGCCGCCAGCGCGTCGGGGGTGTTCAGGTCGTCGTCCATGGCGGTCTTGAACTTATTGCGCGCTGCATCGCACTTTTCTGTCAGTGCAGTGTCGGTGCCGTGGGCGTGTTCGATGGCAAAATCCAGGTTGTCGCGGCAGGTGTACAGGCGCTCCAAGCTGTTTTTGCAGCTCTCGATCAGCTCCACGGTGTAGTTCAGCGGCATACGGTAGCCCGCCGTCAGCATAAAGTAGCGGATCGGCTCGTAGCCGTACTTGTCGGCAATTTCGCGCACGGTAAAGAAGTTGTTCGCGCTCTTGGACATTTTTTCGTTGTTGATGTTCAAAAAGCCGTTGTGCATCCAGTAGCGGCTGAAGGTGCAGCCGTTGGCGCACTCGCTCTGCGCGATCTCGTTTTCGTGGTGGGGGAAGATCAGGTCCTGCCCGCCCGCGTGCAGGTCAATGGTTTTGCCGAGGTGCTTGCGCGCCATGGCGCTGCACTCGATGTGCCAGCCGGGGCGGCCGTGACCCCAGGGGCTGTTCCAGAACGGCTCGCCGGGCTTGGCGGCCTTCCAGACGGCGAAGTCGGCGGGGTCTTCTTTCAGGTCATCGTCCATGTTGCTGCGCAGGGCGCGGTTGCCGCTTTCCAGGTCGTCCAGGTTCAGGTGGCTCAGCTTGCCGTAGCCGGGGTCGGACTTGACGCGGAAATACACGTCGCCGTTGCGCGCCACATAGGCGTGGCCGGAATCGACCAAGTCCTTGACGATGTGGATAATTTCCCCGATATGCTCGGTGGCGCGGGGGCGCACGGTGGGGGTCATCACGTTCAGCCCGTCCGAATCCTTGATGTACTCGGCCTCAAAGCGGCGGGCGACCTCCTGCATGTCGGTGCCTTCCTCTTGCCCTTTTTTGATCAGCTTATCGTCAATATCGGTGATGTTGGACACATAGTACACCTTGTTGCCGAGGTATTCGAGGTAGCGGCGCAGCGTGTCAAACACGATCATGGGGCGGGCGTTGCCGATGTGGATATAGTTATACACGGTGGGACCGCAGACGTAGATGCGGTATTCACCGGGGATTTGCGGGGTAAATTCCTCTTTTTGGCGGGACATTGTATTAAAAATCTGCATAGTGCTTCTTCCTTTCCCAGTCATACTACCTTTATTATAGCGAGTGCGGGGCAGGGTTGCAAGCTTATTTTGCCTGCATAAACAGCTTGCGGTTCTGCCACAGGTAAATGCCGCCCGAAAGCACGGTGGCGGCGCCGCACAGCCAACACAGAAGCTGGGTGATCAGCCCCACGGCCATTATGTCGGTGGGGTTTGCCAGCGCGGCGGCAAAGTAGTAGAACAGCACGGTCAGCATCTGCAGAACCGTCTTGACCTTGCCCCACATATTGGCGGCAATGACGGTGCCGGTTTCGGCGGCGAGCATACGCACACCCGCCACGGCGAACTCGCGGAAGAGAATGACCGCCAGCACCACGGGGCTGCAGACGCCGCACGCCACCATATAGATAAAGGCGGCGGTGGTCAGGCACTTGTCCGCCAGCGGGTCCATAAACTTGCCGAAATCGGTGACAAGGTTATTTTTGCGCGCTAAGTAGCCGTCCAGAAAGTCGGTAAAGCTGGCGGCGGCAAAGATAATGCCGGCGGCAAGGGCGAACGCGGGGTTGAAATCGGCGGTGCCGTAGCAGCTGCCTGCGGCAAACACCATAAAGACAGGCACCAAGATAACGCGCAGCATCGTTAATTTATTGGGCAGATTCATACATCAATCCTCCAGCTTTTCTTCCACATAGCCGTACAGGTCGTAGGTGTCGGCGTCGGTCACGGTCACGTTGTAGAACGCGCCCTCCTCCAGCGGGGTGTCGGCGGGGGTCAGCACGCAGCCGTCAATTTCGGGGCAGTCCGCCTTGGCGCGCAGCATATACATGCCGGTTTCGTCGTCCACGCCGTCGCAGATGCACTCCAGCGTCTGGCCGATTTTTTCGCCCTCGCGCGCGGCGCTGACCTCTGCCTGCAATTCCATAATGTGGTCGGCGCGGCGCTGCTTGGTTTCCTCGTCCAGCTGGTTTTCCATCCGGGCGGCGACGGTGTTTTCCTCGGCAGAGTAGGCAAAGCAGCCCAAGCGGTCAAATTTGACGGTCTTGACGAAGTCGCACAGTTCGGCGTACTGTTCCTCGGTTTCGCCGGGGAAGCCCGCGATCAGGGTGGTGCGCAGCGTGATGCCGGGGATGGCGGCGCGCAGGCGGGCGATGGCGTCCTCAATTTCCTTGCGTCCGCCGCGGCGGTTCATCGCCTTCAGCACGGCGTCGTCGCAGTGCTGGATGGGCAGGTCAAGATACGGCACGACCTTGGTGTTGCGCACCATGGCGGCGATAAATTCATCGGTGATGCGTTCCGGATAGGCGTACAGCACGCGGATCCAGCGGATGCCCTCGATCTTTTGCAGCGCGTCCAGCAGGTCGCAGATGGCGCCGGGCTTGCCCCAGTCCTCGCCGTAGGCGGTGGGATCCTGCGCTACCACGATCAATTCGCGCACACCCTCGCCCGCCAGCCAGCGTGCCTCGGCAACGCAGTCGTTCAGCTCGCGGCTGCGCAGCTTGCCGCGGATGAGCGGGATGGCGCAGTAGTAGCAGCCGTTGTTGCAGCCCTCGGCGATTTTTAAGTACGCATAGTGGCGCGGGGTCGAGATGACGCGCGCGCCGCCCAGCGGCATATCGGTTTTGGGACCGTAGCTTTCGACCTGCGAGGCGCCTGCACCGCAGACACGGCGCACGATGGCGGGCAGCGCGGCGTTGGAGCCGATGCCGACAACGGCGTCCACTTCGGGGATTTCCTGCACGATCTGCTGCTTGTAGCGCTCGGCAAGGCAGCCGGTCACAATGACCTTGAGGTCGGGGTTTTGCTGCTTGTACGCGCAGGCCATCAGGATGTTTTCGATGGCCTCCGTTTTGGCGGACTCGATAAAGCCGCAGGTGTTGATGATGATGACATCCGCCTGCGCGGGGTCGCCCACGGTGGTGTGACCGTCCTTGATGAGCGCGTGGCAGAATACATCGGCATCGACCTGATTTTTGGGGCAGCCGAGGGAAATGATGGCGATTTTCATAAGATTTGTCCTTTAACGTTGTATAAGAGATTTTTGTTGCGATGCAGGGCGGGGTGTTTTGCAGATAAAAGATAATAGATAATAAATGTGGTGTGTCCGCTAAGCGGACACATTTTTATTTTATTGCGATGTAGGGCGGGGTGACCCCACCCCGCCGGGGAATTTTGTAGCAACCGCAAAGCGGCAAGGAGGGGTCAAGACCCCTCCCTACGAATAACCGGGAGGTAAGCGGTTAAAGGTAAGACAATCATTACCGGGACGGCTGCACGGGCGGCATATATGCCGCCCCTACGGAGTACCCGTAAGTTTAGTGTTGCCGTTTTGTCGCGGGCGGGGCATGCCCCGCCCCTACCGCGCAATGATTTTTATTGCCTTGTAGGGCGGGGTGACCCCACCCCGCCGGGGAATTTGGCGGTTGCCGTCAAGCGCCCGGAATGGTCAAGACCGTTCCCTACAAACCTGCTATAAGAGCGAAACAAGCGGGTAAAAATCCCAACGCCCGCAAATTTTTTCGGCGGAGCCGTAAGACGGGAGCGGGTGGGCGGGGCGTCAAAAAATGTGTCTTGACGATTTTTTAGCCCCGC
>CAKTAS010000069.1:0-8466 GCA_934529095.1 uncultured Gemmiger sp.
CGGTCGCTGGCGTCCTCGCCGGTCAGGTCGCAGAGCGCCTGCAGGGCGTCCGTCAGGCAGACGGCGGCGGCGTCCAGACCAAATCCGTTCTGCTTGGCGCTGATCGCCTCGGTCAGGGCGTCGCGGGCGCGGGTCGCGGCGGCAAGCTGGCGGGCGCTGCAAAGCTGCGCGGCGTTCGGGTCCAGCTGCGCCGTACCCAAAAGCGCGGCCACGGCGTCGGTCAGCGGCTGCAAACTCGCGGCATCGCGGGCGCACAGCGTGATCACCTGCTTAAAATACGGCTGCAGCTGTGCCTTGGCGGCATCGGTGGAATCCGCCAAATCCTGTTTGTTCAGCACCGCCAGCGCCGGGCGTCCCTGACAGCGGCGGGCAATTTCCAGATCCGCGTCGGTCAGCGGCTGCGCGGCGTCAAACACCGCCAGCACCAGCCCGGCTTCCTCCAGCTTTTTCCAGCTGCGGCGGATGCCCTCGGCTTCAATGGCATCGCCGTCCGCCCCGACCTCGCGCACACCGGCGGTGTCAAACAGGTTCAGCCGGATATCCCCCAGCTGCACCGCCTGTTCGACAATGTCGCGGGTCGTACCCGCCACCGGCGTCACGATCGCGCGGTCGAAGCCCGCCAGCAGGTTCAGCAGCGTGCTTTTGCCCACGTTGGGGCGACCCAGCAGCACGCAATCGACGCCGCGCCGCAGCACCGCGCCCGCGCCGTAGCCGGAAATCAGGCTGTCCAACTCGGCTTTTTGCTGCTGCAGGGCGGCGGTGAACTGCGCGTCCGAAAGCTCCGGCACGTCCTCCTCGGGGTAATCGACCCACGCGGTCAGATGGGCATTCACGCTTTGCAGCGCGGTTTGTATGCCGCCGATGCGCTTGGCAAGCCGCCCGTCCAGCGCGGATTTTGCCAGCGCGGCACCCTGCCGCCCGTTGGCGGAGATGACCTCCATGACCGCCTCCGCCTGCGTCAGCGACATACGCCCATGCTCCAACGCACGGCGGGTAAATTCGCCGGGCGCGGCGGGTTCAGCGCCCGCCAGCAGCAGCGCTTCCAGCAGCCCGTCCGCCATGGCGGTGCCGCCGTGAACCGACAATTCGATGACATCCTCGCCCGTGTAGGAGTGCGGCGCGCGGAAAAACAGCGCCACGGTTTCGTCCATTTCGGCACCGCGCAGGGTGTAATGCCCGAACAGCGCCGTGTACCCGCGGGCATCCAATACGGATTTTTGACGATGCAGCGGCACAAATACCTTGCTTACGATGGGGTAGGCTTCCGGTCCGGAAACGCGCACCACGGCAATGCCGCCCGCACCCGGGGGCGTTGCCAGCGCGCAGACGGTCTTGTGCATACGATCCATAGTTGTGACGCTCCTTTAAAAAACATACTCTAACACTTTAGCATACCACGAAAATGCGCATTTTTCCAGAGGGTTTGGCGATTTTTCGCGCAATTTTGCAAAAAACAAAACCGGGAAAGTTTTTAACAGAACGGTTAAAAACTTTCCCGGAAAATAACCAGTATCCCACCGCGCCGACAAAAAATGTGTCCGCGCAAGCGGACACATTTCAAACAGAACTTCAGCTGTTTATTCTTCCTCGTCCGTCGGGGCGGCGTCCTCGGCGGCTTCGGCTGCCAATTCCTCCGCCTCGATGGCTGCCAGCTCCTCCGGCGTGGGGTCGCTCTCGCCGGTGTCCTCGACCTCGGCGGTTTCGGCGGTGTTGTCGCGGTCAACGCGGGCGACCACGGCGACCTTGTCGCCGTCCAACAGGCGCATGGCGCGCACGCCGCCGCCGTAACGGCTTTGCAGCGTGATATCGCTGGCGTGGACGCGGATCAAAATACCGTTCTGGCTGATCAGAATCAGGTCGTCGGTCTCGTCCACGATCTTGATGCCCGCCACGTTGCCGCGCGTGTAGTTGCGGATGCCGATACCGCCGCGGTTGGTGATGCGGTAATCGTCAATGCGGCTGCGGCGTCCCTTGCCGTCCTCGGCAATGGTCAGAATGGTCGCGCCCGGGCGGCAAACGCCGGCGCCCACCACATAGTCGCCCTCGCGCAGACGGATGGCACGCACGCCGTGGCTGGTGCGTCCCATGGCGCGGGCGCCGTCCTCCACAAAGCGGATGGCTGCGCCGTCGTGGGTGGCAACGATGATCTCATCATCGCCCTTGGTCAGATGGCTCCAGACCAGGCTGTCGCCCTCGTTCAGCGCAATGGCGATCAGACCCATCTTGCGGATGTTGCGGAACTGCGACAGCGGCGTGCGCTTGATCAGACCCTGACGGGTGATCATCGTGGCGTAGGTGTTGTCCTCGTCGGTGTCGGCGGCCTGGCGCAGCATCAGGGTGACCTTTTCGCCCTCCTGTAATTGCAGCAGGTTGACAATGTGGGTGCCCTTGGCGGTGCGGCTGCCCTCAGGCACCTGGTAGCCCTTCAGCCGGTAGACGCGGCCCTGGTCGGTCATAAACAGCATATAATCGTGGGTCGAACCGACGTACAGCTCCTCGGTAAAGTCCTCGTCCTTTTGGGTCATGCCCTGCACGCCGCGCCCGCCGCGGTTCTGCGCCTGATAGGTATCCAGCGTCGTGCGCTTGATGTAGCCCTCGTGGGTCAGCGTAAAGACGCAGGTTTCCTCGGGGATGAGATCCTCGATGTCCACCTCGCCGGAAACGGTTTCGATGGAGGTGCGGCGCTCGTCGCCGTACTTTTCGGCAAGGGCGGTCAAATCGGTCTTGACGATCTGCTTGACGTGGCTGTCGTTGGCGAGGATGTCCTTGTAATCGGCAATGGCAAGGCGCAGATCGCCCAACTCCTGCTCGATTTTGAGAATTTCCAGACCCGCCAAGCGACCCAATTGCAGCTTGACGATGGCATCCGCCTGTACTTCGTCAAAGCCGAAGTTGTCCATAATGGCTTGACGCGCCTCGGCAAAGCCGCCCTTGCAGGCGCGGATGGTGGCGATAATTTCGTCAACAATGTCCACCGCCTTGCGCAGACCTTCCAGAATATGCTCGCGCTCCTGCGCCTTTTTCAAGTCGAAGGCGGTGCGGCGGCGGATGACCTGCATCTGGAACTCAATATAGCGTTCCATCATCGTTTTCAGGCTCATAATCTTGGGAACGCCGTCGTCCAGCGCCAGCATAATGACACCCACGGTGTCCTGCAGCTGGGTGTAGCGGTAGAGCTGGTTCAGCACGACCTGCGGATTGGCGTCCTTTTTGACCTCGATGACGATCTTCATACCCGTGCGGGAGGAGGATTCGTCGTTCAGGTCGCTGATGCCCTCGATGCGCTTGTCCTTGACAAGGTCGGCGATGCTCTCGATCAGGCGGGTCTTGTTGACCATATAGGGGATCTCGGTGACGAGAATCTCAAACCGCCCGTTTTTCTTTTCCACAATTTCGGCACGACCGCGCAGCGTAATTTTGCCGCGCCCGGTCGAATAGGCGGCGCGGATGCCGCTGCGCCCCATGATGATGCCGCCGGTGGGGAAGTCGGGTCCCTTGACGTGTTCCATCAGCCCGGCAAGGTCGATTTCGGGGTCATCCATCAGGGCGACCATACCGTTGACGATCTCACGCAGGTTGTGCGGCGGGATGTTGGTCGCCATACCGACAGCGATGCCTTGGCTGCCGTTGACCAGCAGGTTGGGGAAGCGGCTGGGCAGGACGTGGGGTTCCTTTTTGGTTTCGTCAAAGTTGGGGTCCCAGTCGATGGTGTCCTTCTCGATGTCGGTCAGCATTTCGCACGCCATCTTGGACATACGCGCCTCGGTATAACGGTAGGCAGCCGGGGGGTCGCCGTCAACGGAGCCGAAGTTGCCCTGACCGTCTACCAGCGGGTACCGCAGGCTGAAATCCTGTGCCAGACGCACCATGGCGTCGTACACGGAAGCGTCGCCGTGCGGGTGGTAAGAACCCAGCACGGCACCGACGGTGTCGGCGGATTTGCGGTAGGGGTGCTGCGGGTCGTTGCCGCGCTCGTGCATGGTGTACAGAATACGGCGGTGAACGGGCTTCAAGCCGTCGCGCACGTCAGGCAGCGCGCGCGCCACGATGACGGACATCGAGTAATCCAGAAACGCGGTTTCGATTTCGTCCTTGACATCGCGCACAATGACCTTGGTACCCGACCCGGGCACCATAATAATATTTTCTTCCATGGTATCACCTTAGTTTTATTGCGCGGTAGGGGCGGGGCACGCCCCGCCCGCAACCGAAAAAATACAGCTTACTTACGGGTGGTATTCGTCCAACAACCATTTTGCGGGGTTGTTGTCGATGTATTGCCAAATTTGCTCAAAATCGCTGCGGTTGCGGATGATGTGGTCGTAGAAAGAACGCTGCCAGACGGCAAAACCTGCCTCGCGGCTGACACTTGCCTTGTAAGCGCTGATGATGCGGGGGACTGTAGGGGCGGCATATATGCCGCCCGCAGGCGCCTTGCCGTCACAGCCAACGGAAAGTATCATATGCAGATGATTGGGCATGATAACATATTTTTCAACCCGCGTGTCGGGAAAGTGGGTTTCGATTGCCAGAAGATTCTTCTCGGCAATTTTACCGGTTTCGCTCAGGCAGGTTTGCACGGGCGGCATATATGCCGCCCCTACAATCCGCCCGAAAAGAAAAGCCTTATCCTTGGTACACAGGGTGAGGAAATAATAGGCATGGGAGCCGTAATCAAATTGCGGCAGGCGGCAGGATTTGCGTTTGGGTGCGGGTTCCATGGCGCATCACACATCCAAATTGGCGTACTTGGCGTTTTTCTCGATGAACTGGCGGCGGGGTTCGACCTGCTCGCCCATCAAGATGCTGAAAGCTTCGTCGGCGCGCTCGGCGTCCTCAATTTTAATTTGCACGATCACGCGGTTGTCGGGGTTCATGGTGGTTTCCCACAGCTGGTCGGGGTTCATTTCGCCCAAGCCTTTGTAGCGGTTGACCTTGGCGCCGGGCATTTCGGCGCTCAGAACCTTCATTTCGTCCTCGTTGTAGGCGTACTTGACCTGCTGCCCCTTTTGCAGCTTGAACAGCGGCGGCTGGGCAACGTAGACATAGCCGCAGTCGATCAGCGGGCGCATATAGCGGAAGAAGAAGGTCAGCATCAGCGTGCAGATGTGCGAACCGTCGACGTCGGCATCCGCCATAATAAAGATCTTGTGGTAGCGCACCTTGGAAATATCAAACTCATCGCCGATGCCGGTACCCAGCGCCGTGACGACGGGCATCAGCTTGTCGTTGCCGTAGATGCGGTCGGCGCGGGCTTTTTCGACGTTGAGCATCTTGCCCCACAAGGGCAGGATGGCCTGAATGTTGGAATCTCGCCCCATCTTGGCAGAGCCGCCTGCAGAGTCACCCTCCACGATAAACAGTTCGGTCTTGCTGGGGTCTTTTTCGTGGCAGTCTGCCAGCTTGCCGGGCATACGGTTGGATTCCAGCGCACTCTTGCGGCGCACCAAGTCGCGTGCTTTTTTGGCGGCGGCGCGGGCGCGGGCGGCTTGGGTGGCTTTTTCCAGAATTGCCTTGGCAACGGCGGGGTTTTCCTCAAAGAATTCGGTCAGGGCGTTGTAGACCACGCCGTTGACCAGACCCTTGATAAAGGTGTTGCCCAGCTTTGCCTTGGTCTGCCCTTCAAACTGCGCTTCCTGCAATTTGACGCTGACCACGGCGATCACGCCCTCGCGCGCGTCGGAGCCGGAGAGGTTCTCGTCCTTGTCTTTCAGGATGCCGTGGGCGCGGGCGTACTCGTTCAAAACGCGGGTCAGCGCCAGCTTAAAGCCGTCCTCGTGGGTGCCGCCCTCGGGCGTGTGGACGTTGTTGGCAAAGCTCAAAAGCAGCTCGTTGTAGCTGTTGTCGTAGTATTGCAGGGCAACCTCTGCCACGGCGCCCTGCCCCTCGCCCTTCATATACATGACCTGCGGATGCAGGGGGGTCAGGTCGCGGCGCTCGCACAGGTAGCTGACAAAGGAGCGGATGCCGCCCTCGTAGCACATCGTTTCGGTGCGCAGCTCGTCGGACTTTTCTTCCTGCGGGCGGTCGTCGGCGGGGCGCTCATCGGTCAGGGTAATTTTGACACCGGCGTTCAGGAATGCTTCCTCGCGCAGGCGCTTGAGCAGCGTTTCGTAGTGATATTGTGTCGTTTCTACGAACATTTCCGGGTCGGGCTTGAAGGTGACCGTCGTGCCGGTGGAGGCTGCCGCCCCCAGCCGCTTTAAGTCGCCGTCCGGCTTGCCGCGCTTGAAGCTCTGCTCGTACTCGGCACCGTCGCGGCGCACGCGGACGGTCAGCCACTCGGACAAAGCGTTTACGACCGACGCGCCGACGCCGTGCAGACCGCCGGCGACCTTGTAGCCGGAGTCCTCGCCGCCGAACTTGCCGCCTGCGTGCAGCACGGTGTACACAACGGTGACGGCGGGGATGCCCAGCTTGGGCTGGATATCCACGGGGATGCCGCGGCCGTTGTCGGACACTTCGATGATGTTGCCGGGCTTGATGGTGACCTCGATGTGGGTGCAGTAGCCTGCCAGCGCCTCGTCAATGGCGTTGTCCACGATTTCGTACACCAGATGATGCAGACCGGAAGGTCCCGTGGAGCCGATATACATACCGGGGCGCTTGCGCACGGCCTCCAGACCCTCCAAAACTTGGATCTGCGCGCCGCCGTAGGCGTGGTCGGTGGCGGTTTCGCGGTTGGTTTCGGTGATGATTTCTTCTGCCATAAAAATGAGCCTCCTGTGTGGGGTTGCGAAAAACGATGCAAAAGGGTTCTATTTTAAGTCGCTGCCCTCGGCGCGTTTCTTGAGGGCGGCGGGGGATAACTGGCTGATGTACACGGTTTCGTCGGGAAAATCCGTGACCATAAAGCTCTTGGGTAGGGTGCCGGGCGCGGTCAGATCGACCACGGCACCGTCCGCCTCGGCGTGGCGGAAATATTCCTCGGTCCGGCGGGATGCCCCCGCGGTGTCAAGGTCAAACACCCCGATGAGATCGCGGGTGTTCAGTACAAAATCCTGCCCGGCGTGGAAATACATAGAAAACCTCCGGTTTTCAAATAAGAAAGAATAAATAATAAATAAGAAATATGGTGGAGTTTGTGCCTTTGGCACAAACAAAAAGCGCAGCCGTGCGGTTGGCGTGGTAGGGGCGAGCATCGCTCGCCCGGGCAGCTTGGCGGCAGCCGCGGTTTGGTCGGCGGGGTGGGGTCACCCCGCCCTACAGCGCAGGGGGTTGTATGTGCGCGCCGAGCGCACACATTTTTTCTTATTTCTTATTTCTTATTTCTTATTTATCCAAAGGGTTTCTCCCCGGCTTCTCCGCCCTTAACATACACAATTTTGCCGTTGGTACGCGCAAATGCGGCGGTGTCGCAGGTGGTTACGAGGGTCTGATGCTCCCCCATGCGGGTCAGCAGATAGGTCTGGCGCTCGTCGTCCAGCTCGCTTAACACATCGTCCAGCAGCAGCACGGGATGCTCGCCGAACAATTCGCCCACCACGGTCGCCTCGGCGAGCTTCATCGCCAGCACGGCGCTGCGCTGCTGCCCTTGGCTGCCGTAGATGCGGGCGGGCGCGTCATCCAGCAAAATTTCCACGTCCTCGCGGTGGGGACCCGCCAGACAAAATCCCGCGCGCAGCTCGGTGGGGCGGGCGTCGTGCAGCTTTTGCAGCAGCGCGTCGGCGGTGGGGGCGTCGGCGGACATACGGTATTCCAGCCGCAGCGTTTCCGCCCCGTGGGAAATTTCGCGGTAATTCTGCGCCGCCACGGGGGTCAGCGTCTGCAAAAACTGCTGGCGGTGCGTCAGGATCACCGCGCCGTACTCGGCAAGCTGCTCGTCATAGGCGTCCAGCAGAACCTTGCCGTTCGGCGTTATATCGTAGGATTTCAGCAGGGCGTTCTTCTGCGAGGTCAGCCGTGCGTAGCGCCGCAGCGCCACAAGGTAGGCGCGGTACACCTGACTGAGCGCCGTGTCCAGAAAGCGCCGCCGTCCCTCGGGTCCGCCCTTGACAAGGCTCAGCAGGTCCGGCTCAAACACCACGGCCTGGAAATGCCCCGCCAGCGCGGCGGCGCGCCCCACATCGGCGCCGTTCAGCCGCGCCGTGCGTCCGGGGCGCTGGCTGGTCTTGCTGCCCACCGTCAGGCGGATGCTGTTCTCGCCGCCGCCGGACTCGATCTCGCCCTCCAGCACCGAGAACTCGCATCCCCGGCGTATCAGCTCGGCGTCCTTGCTGCCGCGAAAGCTCTTGCCGCCGGTCAGCAGCCAGACCGCCTCCAGCAAATTGGTTTTGCCCTGCCCGTTGGGACCGCACAAAACCGTTAAGTGCGGGTCGGGCAGCAGCTCGGCGCGGGCGATGTTGCGGTGGTCGGTCAGCGTCAGCCGGTTCAGGCGCATTACGCGCCCTCCGCGATCTGCACGGTCTGCCCGTCCAGCTCCACGGTGTCGCCGGCACGGCACTTTTTGCCGCGCATCGTGCAGAC
>CAKTAS010000070.1:0-8465 GCA_934529095.1 uncultured Gemmiger sp.
GCCACCATGAACCCCAACCGCGGCGCATGGCTGGAGTACGAAACCGATTCTCAGGACGTGTTCTATGTCCGTATCGATAAGAACCGCAAGCTGCCCGTCACCACCCTGATCCGCGCACTGGGTCTTTCCAGCGACGAGCAGATCAAGCAGTTCTTCGGCGATTCCGAGCCGAAGATCAACGCCTCTCTCGAAAAGGACATCACCCATAATACCGAGGAAGGTCTGCTGGAAGTCTACCGCAAGCTGCGTCCCGGCGAACCCCCGACGGTCGAAAGCTCCCGCGCACATCTGGACTCTCTGTTCTTTGATGCCCGCCGCTACGACCTCGCCCGCTTCGGTCGCTATAAGATGAACAACAAGCTCGCCCTTGCCCGCCGCATTGCCGGCTACAAGGCTGCCGAGGACATTATCGCCCCCCTGACCGGCGAGCTGCTGGTCGCACAGGGCGAGAAGATCAATCTGGAAAAAGCCAACGAGATCGACGCCGCCGGTGTCACCCGTGTGCTGATTCTGGTTGAGAAAAAGGGCGAGGAAGCACATCCCTTCATCGTCATTTCCAACGGCTATGTGGACGCCCAGCCCTTCTTCAGCTTTGACGTAGAAGCAGAAGCCGGCATCAACGAGCGCGCCAGCTTTGCCGAGATCCGCAAGATCCTCGATGCCACCTCCGACCCCGAGGAGCAGAAGGAGCTGCTGCGCCAGAACCACGATGTTCTGATCAGCCGCACCGTCACCGTGGACGACATCTTTGCCTCCATCAACTACCTGCTGGGTCTTGACCACGGCATCGGTGTTACCGACGAGATCGACCACTTGGGCAACCGCCGCGTGCGCAGCGTGGGCGAGCTGCTGCAGAACCAGTTCCGCATCGGCTTCTCCCGTATGGAGCGCGTCATCCGCGAGCGTATGACCCTGCAAAATCAGGAAAACGGCGAGATGACCCCGCAGAGCCTCGTCAACATCCGCCCCGTCGTCGCCGCCATCAAGGAGTTCATCGGTTCCAGCCCGCTGTCCCAGTTTATGGACCAGAACAACCCGCTGGCCGAGCTGACCCACAAGCGCCGTCTGTCCGCCTTGGGACCCGGCGGTCTGTCCCGTGACCGCGCAGGCTTCGAAGTCCGCGACGTTCACTACACCCACTACGGTCGCCTTTGCCCCATTGAGACCCCCGAAGGTCCCAACATCGGTCTGATCTCCTACTTGGCTACTTACGCCAAGATCAATAAGTACGGCTTTGTCGAGGCTCCCTACCGCAAGGTGGACAAGGCAACCGGCGTTGTCACCGACGAGGTCGTCTATATGACCGCCGACGTCGAGGACGAGTACATCGTCGCACAGGCCAACGAGCCGCTGGACGAGAACAACCACTTTGTCCGTCCCCGCGTTTCCGGCCGCCACCGCAACGACATTCAGGAATTCGACGCTTCTCAGGTCGATTTCATGGACGTTTCTCCCCGTATGATGGTTTCCGTGGCTACCGCCTGCATCCCGTTCCTCGAGAACGACGACTGTAACCGTGCCCTGATGGGCTCTAACATGCAGCGTCAGGCTGTGCCTCTTATGGTCACCCAGCAGCCCATTGTCGCCACCGGTATGGAGTACAAGGCTGCCACCGACTCCGGCGTCTGCATTCTGGCTGCACGCCCCGGCACCGTCGAGTACGTCGATGCCGAAAAGATCATCGTTCGCTGCGAGGACGGCTCTGCCGACACCTACGAGCTGATCAAGTTCATGCGCTCCAACCAGGGCAACTGCAACAACCAGCGTCCCATCGTCGAGGTGGGCGACACCGTCAAGGAAGGCGATGTGCTGGCTGACGGTCCCGCCACCAAGAACGGCGAGATCAGCTTGGGCAAGAACGCGCTGGTCGGCTTTATGACTTGGGAAGGCTACAACTACGAGGACGCCGTTCTGCTGAACGAAAAGCTCGTGCGCGAGGATGTCTACACCTCCATCCACATCGAGGAGTATGAAACCGAAGCCCGCGACACCAAGCTGGGACCTGAGGAAATTACCCGCGACATTCCCAACGTCGGCGACGAAGCGCTGAAGGATCTGGACGACCGCGGTATCATCCGCATCGGTGCCGAGGTCAAGACCGGCGACATTCTGGTCGGCAAGGTCACCCCGAAGGGCGAAACCGAGCTGACCGCCGAGGAGCGCCTGCTGCGCGCCATCTTCGGTGAAAAAGCCCGCGAAGTCCGCGATACCTCCCTGCGTGTACCCCACGGTGCCTACGGCATTGTTGTGGACATCAAGGTGTTCACCCCCGAAAACAGTGACGAGCTGCAGCCCGGCGTGCGTATGTGCGTGCGCTGCTACATCGCCCAGAAGCGCAAGATCAGCGTCGGCGATAAGATGGCAGGTCGTCACGGCAACAAGGGTGTTGTTTCCCGCATTCTGCCGCAGGAGGATATGCCCTTCCTGCCCGACGGCACCCCGCTGGACATCGTGCTGAACCCCCTGGGCGTTCCTTCCCGTATGAACATCGGTCAGGTTCTGGAGGTCAACCTCGGCTATGTCGCCAAGGCTCTGGGCTGGAAGGTGCAGACCCCCGTCTTTGACGGCGCTCACGAATCTGACCTGCGCGATTGCTTTGCACAGGCACGCGAAAACTGGCATGGTGAGCAAGCCCCCGAATATCCCACTGCGCTGCCGCGTCTGATGGGCGAGAAGGGTCACATCATCGACTTCTCCAAGATCGATCTGACCGATGACGGCAAGACCACCGTTTACGACGGTCGTACCGGCGAGCAGTTCCCCAACAAGGTCACGGTAGGCTATATGTACTACCTCAAGCTGCATCATCTGGTTGACGATAAGATCCACGCCCGTTCCACCGGTCCCTACTCCATGGTCACCCAGCAGCCTCTGGGCGGCAAGGCGCAGTTCGGCGGTCAGCGCTTCGGCGAGATGGAAGTCTGGGCGCTGGAAGCTTACGGCGCCGCCTACACCCTGCAGGAGATCCTGACCATCAAGTCCGACGACGTTGTGGGTCGTGTCAAGACCTACGAAGCCATCGTCAAGGGCGAGGACATCCCGCGCCCCGGCATCCCCGAGAGCTTCCGTGTTATGCTCAAGGAGCTGCAGAGCCTGGGTCTGGATATCGTTGTGCAGGATAAGGAAGGCAACGCTGTGGATATGCGTCAGGAATTTGACGATGACGACAGCAGCTTTGAAAACAGCGACTACGATATTGGCGACAATGTTATGGTTGAGAGCGAGCTGCAGGACGATTACAGTGTGAAGGATGCCGATGACGGCTTTGACGAGGATCTGGACGAGGATAACGAGCCCAGCGCCGACGATCTCGCCGCCATTGAGTCGGATTCTTTCGACGATTAATTGAAACTGTAACGTAAGCCATACTTGAATTTGAGAGGGTTCGCTGAATGGAAAATAAAGAATTCGATTCGATTAAGATCGGCCTTGCCTCCCCGGATCAAATCCGTGCATGGAGCTATGGCGAGGTCACCAAGCCCGAAACCATCAACTACCGCACCTTAAAGCCGGAGCGCGACGGTCTGTACTGCGAGCGCATTTTCGGACCTACCAAGGACTGGGAATGCCACTGCGGCAAGTACAAGCGCATCCGCTATAAGGGCAAGATCTGCGACAAGTGCGGTGTTGAGGTTACCCGTGCCAAGGTGCGCCGCGAGCGTATGGGTCACATTGAGCTGGCCGCGCCCGTTTCCCACATTTGGTACTTCAAGGGCATCCCCAGCCGTATCGGTCTGATGCTGGACATCAGCCCCCGTCAGTTGGACAAGGTCCTGTACTTTGCCAACTACATCGTGACCGATCCCGGCTTTACTCCGCTGGAAAAGAAGCAGCTTCTGACCGAGCGCGAGTACAAAGAAATGCGCGAAAAGTACGAAGATACGTTTGAAGCCGGTATGGGTGCCGAAGCCATCCAGAAGCTGCTGGCAGAGATCGACCTGCAAAAACTCAGCACCGAGCTGCGCGAGGAGCTGGAAAAGTCCAACGGTCAGAAGCGTGTCCGCCTGCTGAAGCGCTTGGAGTGCGTTGAGAGCTTCCTCGAGAGCAACCAGCGCCCCGAGTGGATGATCATGACGGTCATCCCCGTTATCCCGCCGGATCTGCGCCCCTTGCTGCAGCTGGACGGCGGTCGCTTTGCCACCTCCGACCTGAATGATCTGTACCGCCGCGTGATCAACCGCAACAACCGTCTGAAGCGCCTGCTGGAGCTGGGTGCGCCTGACATCATCGTGCGCAACGAAAAGCGTATGCTGCAGGAAGCGGTTGACGCCCTGATCGACAACGGCCGCCGCGGCCGCCCCGTCACCGGCGCCAACAACCGTGCGCTCAAGAGCTTGTCCGATATGCTCAAGGGCAAGCAGGGTCGTTTCCGTCAGAACCTGCTGGGCAAACGTGTTGACTACTCCGGTCGTTCCGTTATCGTTGTCGGTCCCGAACTGAAGATGTACCAGTGCGGTCTGCCCAAGGAGATGGCGCTGGAGCTGTTCAAGCCCTTCGTTATGAAGGATTTGGTCGAAAAGGAAAAGGCCAACAACATCAAGTCTGCCCGCAAGATGGTCGAGCGCGCCCGCCCCGAGGTATGGGACTCTCTGGAAACCGTCATCAAGGGTCACCCCGTTCTGCTGAACCGTGCGCCTACGCTGCACCGTCTGGGCATTCAGGCGTTTGAGCCGGTTCTGGTCGAGGGTCGCGCCATTAAGCTGCACCCGCTGGTCTGCACCCCCTTCAACGCCGACTTCGACGGCGACCAGATGGCTGTGCATCTGCCCCTGTCCACCGAGGCGCAGCGTGAAGCCAAGATGCTGATGCTCGCCTCCGGCAACCTGCTCAAGCCCTCTGACGGCGAACCCGTCACCGTGCCTACGCAGGATATGATCCTGGGCAGCTACTATCTGACCCTCGTCAACCCTGACGATAAGGGTCACGGCAAGGTATTCCGCGATGAAGCCGAAGCTATGATGGCGTACTCCGAGGGTCTGATCACCCTGCAGGCGCCCATCAAGGTGCGCCGCACCCTGACCTTCAACGGGGTAGAGGAGAGCGCTCTCGTCGATACCACCATGGGTCAGATCATCTTCAACAGCCCCATCCCGCAGGACCTGGGCTACGTCGATCGCACCGATCCCGCCACCAAGTTCGACTACGAGATGAACCCCCGCACCCTCAAGATCGCTTCCGGCGGCAAGAGCGACAAGCTGACCAAAAAGGGTCTGCCTGACATCATCTCCCGCTGCCTGACCAAGCACGGCACCAAGACCTGCGCCATGATGCTGGACGCCATCAAGGCTCAGGGCTACAAATACTCCACCCTGTCCGCCATCACCGTCGCTGTTCCCGATGCCATTATGCCTGAGGAAAAGCCCGCCATTCTGGCTGCTGCCGATAAGAAGATCGAGAAGGTCATGAAGAACTTCAACCGCGGTCTTATCTCCGACGAGGAGCGCTATCGCAGCACCGTTGCCATCTGGCAGCAGGCTACCGAGGAAGTTTCCGAGGCGTTGAGCAACAACCTGAAGAAGAACCACCAGCGCAACCCCATCTATATGATGTCCGATTCCGGCGCCCGTGGTTCTATGGACCAGATCAAGCAGCTGGCCGGTATGCGCGGTCTGCTGGCGAACACTGCCGGTAAGACGCTGGAAATGCCCATTCGCGCCAACTACCGTGAAGGTCTGAACATTCTGGAATACTTCATCTCCTCCCGTGGCGCCCGTAAGGGCTTGGCGGATACCGCTCTGCGTACCGCCGACTCCGGCTACCTGACCCGCCGTCTGGTTGACGTTTCTCAGGAAGCGATCATCCGCGAGGAGGACTGCCACGCCACCGAGGGCATCTGGGTTCGTGAGATCAGCGAAGGCAACTCCGTGGTCGAATCCTTCAAGGAACGTCTGAACGGTCGTTATGCGCTGCATGACGTCATGGATCCCGCTACCGGCGAGTTGCTGGTCAGCAAGGACAAGATGATGGATATGTTCGACGCTGAGAAGATCGCCAACGCCGGCATCACCGAGCTGGAAATCCGTTCCGTTATGACCTGCCGTGCGCACGTCGGCGTCTGCGCCCGCTGCTACGGCTCCAATATGTCCAACGGTCAGTGCGTCCGCGTGGGTGAGTCTGTCGGTGTTATCGCTGCCGAATCCATCGGCGAACCCGGCACCCAGCTGACCATGCGTACCTTCCATACCGGCGGTATCGCATCTGCCGAAGATATCACACAGGGTCTTCCCCGTGTTGAGGAACTGTTCGAGAGCCGCCGCCCCAAGGCGATGGCCATTATGTCCGAGATCGCCGGTACCGTTCACATTGACGATACCAAAAAGACCCGCCATGCCGAGATCAACGGTGTGGACGAGAACGGCGCACCTATCACCAAGAGCTACCTGATCCCCTTCGGTCAGCGCCTCAAGGTCATGGAGGGCGACGAGGTTGCCAAGGGCGCTCTGCTGACCGAGGGTCACGCCTATCCGCAGGATATTCTGGCGGTTCAGGGCACCGTTGCCACCCAGAACTATCTGATCAGCGAGGTTCAGAAGGTATACCGTCTGCAGGGCGTTGACATCAACGATAAGCATATCGAGATCATCGTCCGCCAGATGATGCGTAAGGTCCGCATCGAGGATTCCGGCTCCAGCGACTTTATCGTTGGCAGCGTGGTCAACCGCCGCGATGTCATGATCAAGAATGAGGAGATTCAGGCCCGCATCGATGCCGGCGAAACCGACCTCAAGCTGATTCGTGCCAGCCAAATCCTGCTGGGCATCACCAAGTCCAGCTTGGCGACCGACTCCTTCCTGTCCGCCGCATCCTTCCAGGAAACCACCCGTGTCCTGACCGATGCTGCCATCAAGGGCAAGACTGACCCCTTGGCAGGTCTGAAGGAAAACGTCATCATCGGCAAACTGATCCCCGCAGGCACCGGTCTGCCGGAGGTCGAGGCCGAACTGGAACAGGCAGAAATCGAGCGCGATGCTGCCGAAGCCGCTTACGACCACTAACCGATAACCAACAAAGGCTCCCGCCGCAAGGCGGGAGCCTTTAGTTTGTCAAAAAAGTCCTTTTACGGGTAGTAATGTAGGGATGGGTCTTGACCAATCCGCACCGCACAAATTGCCGGAAGGCAAGCGGTAATCGGTAAAGCGCTTATTTTCGGCAGGTTTGTAGGGGACGCATATATGCGTCCCGTGCAGTTTACCCGTTATACCGCATGATCGGGACGGCTGCGGCGGGCGGCATATATGCCGCCCCTACGGACTGACCCGCAATATTGTTATTGCCATAAAACTGCGGGCGGGGCATGCCCCGCCCCTACCAGTCCATTAAAACTAAAAGTAAAGCTTTAGAATTACCACGCTGGTAGGGGCGAGCATTGCTCGCCCGTGCCCGTTTGCCTTGTAAGAAAACCGCCCCGGAAAACGCGATGCTGCGCCATGTTGGCGGGCGACCAATGGTCGCCCCTACACAGTCAATAGACCAGAAATGTGGTTTTTTGACACGCTGGCTCCCGCCGCCAGGCGGGAGCCTTTTTGTATGCGGCACTTACAGCCGTACCCGGTTGACGTACACCCAAGGCGGGTATATAATAAAGAAATATTGTTGTATATACTGCCAAAGCCGCTGTGCGGTTTTGCGCCGAAATAACAGGAGGTACCCCCAATGTCCGAAAATGTTTTAAAAGAACGCAGCGAGCTGGACGCCCGCTACAAGTGGGATCTGTCGGCAATGTTTGCCGACGATGCCGCGTGGGAAGCTGCCTTTACCGCGCTGGATGCCGAGATTGACGCTGTCGCTGCCTTTGCGGGCAAGCTGCACGATGCCGACACGCTGAAAGCCTATCTGGATGCCCAGACCGCTCTGCAGCGCAAGCTGGAATGCCTGTACTGCTACGCCTCCCAGCGCCACGACGAGGATACCCGCGCCGAGGATGCCCAGAGTATGTACGCCCGCATCAGCAGCAAGTATGTCAAGCTGGTCACCGCGCTGTCCTTCTTCCAGCCCGAACTGCTGGGTCTGCCGCAAGAGCAGCTGGACGCCTTGGTCAACGCTCCCGCCGTTGCCGACTACAAATTTATGCTGCAGGACCTGCTGCGCAGCAAGCCCCATACGCTGAGCCAGTCCGAAGAAAAGCTGCTTGCCAGCTTCGGGGAGGTCATGCAGGCACCCGCCGAGGCGTACAAGAACCTGGACGATGCCGATCTGGTGTTTGAACCCGCCAAGAATGCCGCCGGTGAGGAGGTCGAGGTCACCGGCTCCGGCTTTGTTCCCCTGCAGATGAACAACGACCGCGTTCTGCGCGAGAACGCCTTCCGCAGTTTCTACAAGGGCTACCGCCAGCACATCAACACCTTTGCCGCCACCTATGCGGGTGCGGTCAAGGCTGCGGTGGCGGAAGCAAGCGCCCGCCACTATGAATCTTCCCGCGCCATGTCCATGGCAGGGGAGAACGTTCCCGCCGAGGTCTACGACAA
>CAKTAS010000071.1:0-8459 GCA_934529095.1 uncultured Gemmiger sp.
TGGGACGGCGTGCAGGGGGCTGTGCGCACCATCACCTACACGGTGGAAATGGACGACCTTGCCCGCGAGGTCTGCCTGTATTACACGACCCGACCCGGCGAGGATTACAGCGCTGACCGCCGCGTGTTTGCGACGTATCTGGGCGGGGGACGCTACCTGTTTACGCTGCCCCGCACCACGCTGCACGCTTTGCGCATCGACCCCTGCAGCCCGGTGGAGGGGCATAACGTGACAATGACCTTTACCCCCGGCGAGATCGTGCTGAACGCGCCGGACACGCTGCCCTCGGGGCTGGCGTACTTTGTACCCAGCTGGTACCAGCTGTTTTGCCTGGTGCTGTACCCGGGGCTGCTCGCCGCCGCCATCAGTTGGCTGTGCGCCGTGGCAAAACGACTTTTCGGCAAACCGTAACAAACGCCCCTCCGATGTAACATCGGAGGGGCGTTTTTGGGGAATAACAACATTACGGGTCATTTGTAGGGGCGGCATATATGCCGCCCGTTGCAGTCACCCGGATATTACGATATATCGGGAAAACCGCACGGGACGCATATATGCGTCCCCTACAAACCTGCCGGAAATACCACATCATCACGGAATATGGCGGCAACAAAATTCACCACGCCGTAGGGGCGGTCATTGACCGCCCGCGCAGCCATCCCGGCAATGCAACCTACCGGGCAAACCGCACGGGCGAGCAATGCTCGCCCCTACAACCGAATCGGTAAATTGCGTCAACCGCACGATTCCCCGGCGGGGTGGGGTCACCCCGCCCTACATCGTACCCCCAAAACAACCGCGTTATATAAAACTGCGCCCGCAAAACTATTGCCAAAAAAACGAATCTATGCTATAATTTAACGTTAGCGACTGTAAAAATATCACACATTCTCTATACAATCCAATCCAAAATACAGTGGGGTGTTCCATGGTTTTCCGTTTTTTACAATCTGCGGCTGCGTGCATTTCCCGGGCAAAGCGCGGGTGGCTTTGCCTTGCGCTGGCGGCGGCGCTGGCAGCGTCGCTGTGCGCCTGCGCGGGGCAAAATAACGCCCTGCCCGCCGATGCGCCCACCGTCACCATCGGCATCGACCCGTTTGAGCCGTACTGCTATCTGGACGGCAACGGGCAATATGCCGGCATCGACATCGATCTGGCAACCGAGGCGTTCACCCGCTTGGGGTACAAAATCGAAATTCAGGAAATCAACTGGCCCGACAAGGACAGCCTGCTGCAGGACGGCACCGTGGACTGCCTTTGGGCGTGCTTCAGCATGAACGGGCGCGAGGACCTGTACCAGTGGTCGGGTCCGTATATGAGCAGCCGTCAGGTCATAGCGGTACGCGCCGACAGCAACATCCACGAGCTGGCGGACCTCGCGGGCAAGCGCATCGGCGTGCAGGCGACCACCAAGGGCGAGGGGTTGTTCTTGGGCAAGATCCCCTCCGACTTACCGGCGGCGGGGCAGGTCAGCAGCTATGCCACGACCGATGATATGTTCGCCGCGCTGCGCAAGGGCTATGTGGACGCCATCTGCGGGCATGAGGCATTGGTCGCCGGCTGGATCGGCACCGAAACCATTGCCTACCGCCTGCTGGACGAAAGCCCCCTGAAAACCGAGCTGGGCGTCGCCTTTGCCAAAGGCACCCACGCCGAGCTTTCCCTTGCGCTGACCCAGACGCTGGAGCAGATGCAGTACGACGGCACCATGGGGCGCATTCTGGAAAACTACGGCGTAGACGCACAAAAAGCGATGGGAGGGGATGAAAATGCCTAAGGACGCACGCTGCAGAAGAAACCACCTGTTTTTGCTGGCGCTGGCAGTGGTGGGTGTTTGCGTTTTTGTCATTTTTACCAACCTGAACCGCGCCATGCTGCGCGAAACCTTGGACGAAACCTTAACCTTTGTCGAAACGCGCCTGCATCTGTACGAGATGGACGAAGCCAACGACCGCATCAAAAGCCTGACCCGCCTGCAGGACAAAGCCGCCGCCCTGCGCGATGAAATGAGGCTGAAAGACGATTTCACCCCCAGCGACCTCAACGCCTTTGCCGACACCCAGCGGCTGAGCGGCGTGCTGGTGCTGGACGGCGAATTGAAGCTGGAAATGCAAAGCACGCGGGACGGCAACGCCATGCAGCTGTGGAAAGAGCAGCTGCAAAGCGACTATGTCCGCGAGATTCTGGACTACCCCCAAAAATCCTACGCCACCCGCGTTGAGCAGGACGGCGAGATCTACGATTTTGCCGCCCTTGCGCGCACCGATGCACCGGGGCTTTTGATTGCCTACGCGCTGAAAGACAGCGAGGATGTCGGCGATTTGACGGTGGGCTACCTGCTGGATGACTTCCCGCTGGAGCATGGCGGCGTTGCCACCATCTGTGAGGGCGACCTTGTGCTGACCAGCAACAGCGAGGAGCAGCTCAACCGCACGCGCGAGGAATGCCAGCAGATGTACAACGGCGAGCAGACCCGCGTGTCCGGCGGCATTGCCGAGCTGCACAGCAGCCGCGGCGTCTGGTACGGCAGCCGCAAAAATGTCGGCAGGTACGAGGTGTATGTCTTTTTCCCGGCGGGGCAGGTGTTTATGATGCGCAACATCGTCTGCGTGTCCTACCTTGCCCTTACCGTGCTGACCTTTTTGATGGTGCTGCTGCTGCAAAGCCGCGCCGACAAGGACGCTTTGCAGGAAACCCAAAAGCGTATGGGCATCATCACGGCGCTGGGTACGGCGTATGAGTCCATTATGCTGGTGGACTTGGAGAAAAACACCGTCGAAACCCTCAAGGACATCCCCGGCGAGGAGCAGTATAACCGCACCCGCCCCATACAGCGCGAGGAACAGGTGCGCCGCACACAGGCAACGATTGCCGAGCAATACCGTGCAGAATACCTTGAATTTGTGGATATGACCACCGTTCCGGCGCGCTTGAAGAACCATTCCTCGCTGGCGTTCACCGCCCGCACCGTCAACGACCAGTGGTTTACCACGCTGCTGATCCCCCAGCGCACCGATGAGGACGGCAGCGTCACGGCGGTGCTGGTCGCCACCCGCGATGCCACCATCGAAAAGCAGACCGAGCAAAAGCAGGAGGACGCCCTGCGCAGCGCCCTGGCGGCGGCGGAACACGCCAACAAGGCAAAAACCGTATTTTTGAACAGTATGTCGCACGACATCCGCACCCCGATGAACGCCATCCTCGGCTTTACGGCGCTGGCAACGACCCATCTGGACAACGCCGAGCTGGTCAAGGAATACCTGCAAAAAATCAGCGTGTCGGGGCAGCATCTGCTCAGCCTGATCAACGATGTCTTGGATATGAGCCGCATTGAAAGCGGCACCATCAAGCTGGACAACGCCCCCGTGCATCTGCCCGATGTGCTGCACGACCTGCGCACCATCATACTGGGCAACATCAGCGCCAAGCAGTTGGATTTGTACGTAGATACGCAGGATATCAAGCACGAGGATGTCGTCACCGACAAGCTGCGCCTGAACCAGATCCTGCTGAACATCGTCGGCAATGCCGTAAAATTCACCCCGGCGGGCGGCACCATCAACATCCGCGTTACCGAAAAGCCCTGCACCCGCAGCGGCTACGCCACCTATGTGATCTGCGTCAAGGACAACGGCATCGGTATGTCGCCGGAGTTCCAGCAGCACGTCTTTGACTCCTTCTCGCGCGAGCAGACGGCGACCCGCAGCGGCATCCAAGGCACCGGGTTGGGTATGGCGATCACGAAAAACATCGTAGATATGATGGGCGGCACCATCACGGTCAAGAGCGAGCAGGGCAAGGGCAGCGAGTTTACCGTAACGCTGCACTGCAAGATCAGCGAAACGGTGACCAAGAGCCAGCCCATCCCCGAGCTGCGCGGCGCGCGCGCCCTGGTGGTGGACGACGACGCCCAGACCTGTATGAGCGTCAGCAAAATGCTGCGCGAGATCGAGATGGCGGCGGACTGGACGACCTCTGGCAAGGAGGCGATCCTGCGCGCGCAGGAAGCCCACGAGCAGGGGCGCGATTTTAAGGTGTATATCATCGACTGGCTGATGCCCGATATGAACGGCATTGAAACGGTGCGCCGCATCCGCAAGGTCATTGAGCCGGGTACGCCCATTATTATTCTGACCGCCTACGACTGGGCGGATATTGAGCAGGAGGCACGCGAGGCGGGCGTGACGGCATTTGTCGCCAAGCCGCTGTTTATGTCGGAGCTGCGCGCCGTGCTGACCCACACCCAGACCGAGCCGCAGCCCATGCAGATGCCACAGCACACGGGCTATGCGGGCAAAAAGGTGCTGCTGGTCGAGGATAACGAGCTGAACCGCGAGATCGCCACCGCCATTCTGGAGCAGGCGGGGCTGCAGGTGGACAGCGTGGAGGACGGCACCGACGCCGTGGCGCGTATGAACACCGCCGCCGAGGATCAGTACGATCTGATTTTGATGGACATCCAGATGCCCCAAATGGACGGCTACACCGCCACGCGCAAGATCCGCGCCATCGACAACCCCCGCAAGGCGAACATCCCCATTGTGGCAATGACCGCCAACGCCTTTGACGAGGACCGCAAAAAAGCCTTTGCGGCGGGCATGAACGCGCACGTCGCCAAGCCCATTGATATGGCGGTTTTGTCCCATACGCTGGACGAAATTTTTGCGAAACAGGGGTAAAGGGGACGCAACGCCAACGCGAAAAAACCGGGTGTTCTGTAGGGGCGGCATATATGCCGCCCGTGCAGCCGTCCCGGCAATGCGAACTAACGGGTAAACCGCACGGGACGCATATATGCGTCCCCTACAAACCTGCCGAAAACGGGCATTTTACCTATAATTGCTTGCCTTCCGGTTATTTGTAGGGAACGGTCTTGACCGTTCCGTGCAATTTTGCGGTGGCGTGAAATTTACGGATTCGTAATGTAGGGAGGGGTCTTGACCCCTCCTTTTTATGGTTGCAACAACCTAACGGGTAAACCGCATTATGGCTTCCCCCTTTGGGGGAAGCTGTCACCGCAGGTGACGGATGAGGGGGCAACTGCCGGACATTTCCCCCTCATCCGGCGCGTTCCGCGCCACCTTCCCCCCAAGGGGAAGGCTTTTGCCCTGTCCGCCCCTCACCACCCAAATGTAAAAAATTTGTAAAATACAGGTAAAACCCGCATAAAAAATGCAAAAATCATTTGCGCATCGACAAATGCTGTGTTACAATGTGTTGTATTTATTCTGGAATTGTGTGCATATGACACGGTAGGGTGCGGAACGGATGAGGGAAAAACTGCAAAATAAGCGCGGCTTTACGCTGGTGGAGCTGATCGTCGTGCTGACCATACTCGGGGTTTTGGCGGCGATGCTGATCCCCGCGCTGCATGGCTATATCGAAAAATCGCTGGAAACGGCGGACATTGTCAACGTGCGCACCGCGTATATGCAGGTGCTTGCCGACGCAATGACCGGCGATTCCAATCCCACGCAAATTGTGCAGCTCAAGCAGGGGCAGGACGGCTGGCAGCATTTTGACCCCGTCACCATTGCGGGCATCACCCACTATGCCAACGAGGACAACACCGACAACTGGAAAGGCTCGCCCACGGCGCACGGAACCTGTGAGGTTTCTTATAAGGAAGGGATAGGCGTAGTCCTGAAATGGTCGGGCGCCGCTGCCAAACCGCCGATGTTCGCCCCGCGCCCGCCCGCGCCCACGAAACCGACCGTTAATTTGGAAGAAAACCTGCACGGGATTTTGGAAAACAGCGGCTTGCTGAGTACGGATTTAAAAGACCTTACCGCCCGCGATAAATTCTACGAGATTGACTCCACCTGCCCGTTCTCCACGATGGTACCCAAGGTGAAGGATCAAATCAAGGAAGATAGCCTGCTGAACACCGGAACGTGGGATTTCCGCAAGCTTCGCAACGAATATCCCGGGCAGTATTTGCTCTGGACATCGGTGAATGCAAAAGACTATACCGATGGCACGGAGGTTCCGGTTCTCATCAGCAAGCAGGACAAGGGAATATTTTACATCACCACGATGAAGGTGACGACTGTAACAAAGTCGAACAAAGGAGTAAACTACACCTACAACGTGATCGGCAACGGTATTGACAACCAGACCAAGTTGAAACCCTATATAACGGGTACCGTGTACAACTCATTGGAGGATGCCTATGCCGCGTATGCGGATATGGTGAAAAAGAATTACCCGGATTACGCGGATACCCTGCCGGGTAACGGGTAAACCGCAACTAAGCAAAAGCCTTCCCCCTTTGGGGGAAGGCTTTTGCCGCCGCGCGAAAATCACGGGTCAGTATTGTAGGGAGGGGTCTTGACCCCTCCTTGCTGTTTTGCGGTGAATGCAAAACTCCCCGGCGGGGTGGGGTCACCCCGCCCGCGACCAAACGGCAACGCAAAAATTACGGGTTATTCCGTAGGGGCGGCATATATGCCGCCCGTGCAGCCATACCGGTAAATCGACCTAACGGGTAAACGCCACGGATGAGAGGGCAACTACCGGACATTCGCCCCTCATCCGGCGCGTGCCGCGCCACCTTCCCCCAAAGGGGGAAGGCTTTCCCCACGGGGCAATAAAAAATGTGTCCGCTTGCGCGGACACATCCTATCATCAGAACGCCCACTCGCCGCCGTCAAAGATCAGCACCTTGCGCCCGTCCTTGGTCAGACCGGTGATGCGGGTGTCGGGTGCGCCGATCATAACATCCTCGTGGATGGCGGAGTCGTTCAGACCCTTTTCCAGCAGCTGGGCGCGGGTCTGGGCGCTGCCGTTTTTGATGTTGGTGGGGTAGCCCGCTCCAAAGGCGATGTGGCAGGCGGCGTTTTCGTCAAACAGGGTGTTGAAGAACAGCACGCCGCTTTGGTTGATGGGGCTGGAGGCAGGCACAAAGGCAATTTCGCCGATGCGGTTGGCGTTTTCGTCGGTGGAAAGCAGCTCCGCCAGCAGGGCGGCGTTTTCCTCGGCGCCCTGCTCAACGACCTTGCCGTCCTTAAAGGTGACGTGCCAGCCCTTGATCAGCTGCCCGTTGTAGACGTAGGGCTTGGTGCCGTAGACCGTGCCGTTGACGCGGTCGCGGTGGGGTGCGCAGAAAACCTCCTCGGTGGGGACGTTGGCGATAAACTCAAACCCGCGGTCGGTCTTGCTGGAGGCACCCTCCCACACGGCGTCGTCTGCCAGACCGATGGTCAAATCGGTGCCGTTGGCGCTTTGCAGATGCACGCTGTCCAGCTGCCACTCGTTCAGGCGGTCGCGGCGGGCGGACATTTTGGCAACGTGCTGCTGCCACTCGCCCACGGGGTCGCCGCCGGTGACGCGGCAGACCTCGAAGATGACCTGCCACAGCTTTTCCACCGCCTCGTCCTGCGGCAGATCGGGAAACACCTTGGCAGCCCAGCCGGGGGCAGGCACCGCCGCCACGCACCACTGCACGCGGTCGTTCATCGTGTACTCCTGCCAGGGCTTCATAAAGGTGCGGCGCGCCAGATTGACGCGGTTGATCTTGCCGGCATCCAGCCCTGCCAGCGCCTCGGGGTCGGCGGCGTGGATCGCCAGCGTGCAGCAGCCGTCCGGGTCCTCGGCGTAGTCAAGGTAGCTGCGCAGCTCGTAGGGCTTCAGCTCGCAAAGGTCCTGCTCCTGCGCAAGCTCCATCTGCAGGCGGGTCAGCTGCTCGTCCTCCCAGCGGACGACCACGTTTTTGGCGCCCGCCTCATAGGCAGAGCGCACGCAGGCGTGGGCAAAATCCGGCATGGTGACGGGGCAGCGCAGGATCATAGTCTGGCGCGGGCGGACGTGTACGCCCACCTTGACGATGAAATCGGCATAAAGCTGCAAAAATTTCTGGTTCATGGTTGGTTCTCCTTTTGATAGGTAATACCGCATAATTCTAAGTGCCGATACGGCGAGCGAGGTGCGGCAGCTGCTAAGCCAAAAGCGCAGGCAATACTTTGTGTATTGGCGAGCATTTTGGCAACGCAGATGCCGTGCCGCAGCCGCCGGAGCGGTGCTTAAGCCGTAAGGCGGGAATTGTGCGGTGTTGCCGATGGTTTTGTTACCAGTATACACGATTTTTGCCGTTTGCGGTAGGGGTTTGCTTGCTTTTGTGCGGATTTTTTGCTATGATATAAAATAGCGATACTGTGCCAAAGAGGATTTACTATGAACGAAGAACTTACCCAACGCGAAAAATTCTGGCTGCGGCTGGTGCTGGTCGCGGTGATTGCCGTGACCGCCGGGCTGATCGTAGAAACCTTCCGCCTGCTGCTGCCGGGGCTGTGGACGGCGTTTTCCTCCGGCGATGAGGCGGCGCTCAGTGCCTACCTTGCCGGGCAGGGACGGCTGCGCAGCTACCTGACACTGTGGTTTTTGAGCTTTGTGCAGGTGGTTTCGCTGGTCATCCCCGCGATGCCGGTGCAGCTGGCGGCGGGGCTTGTCTACGGTCCGTG
>CAKTAS010000072.1:0-8318 GCA_934529095.1 uncultured Gemmiger sp.
CTTGGTCAGGCTCTTGTAGTAGACGATGTCGTCCAGACGGTTCAGGAACTCGGGGCGGAACTGGCGCTTGAGCAGCTGGTCAATGGCAGACTTTGCCTCGTCCGAAAGCTCGTTCTTGCCGGCAGCACGGCTCTTTTCCAGATCCTCCAGGATCAGATCCGAGCCGAGGTTGGAGGTCAGGATGATAACGGTGTTCTTGAAGTCCACCGTGCGACCCTGGCTGTCGGTAATACGACCGTCGTCCAGCACCTGCAGCAGAATATTAAAGACGTCCGGATGTGCTTTTTCGACTTCATCGAACAGCACAACGCTGTACGGATGGCGGCGCACGGCCTCGGTCAGCTGACCGCCCTCCTCATAGCCGACATATCCCGGAGGCGCGCCGATCAGACGGGATACACTGAATTTCTCCATGTATTCGGTCATATCGATACGCACCATATTCTTTTCGTCGTCAAACAGGGCTTGTGTCAGCGCTTTTGCCAGCTCGGTCTTGCCGACACCCGTGGGACCCAGGAACAGGAAGCTGCCGATGGGGCGGTTGGGGTTGGCGATACCGGCGCGGGAACGCAGAATGGCGTCCGAAACCTTTTGCACGGCTTCGTCCTGACCGATCACGCGCTTGTGCAGCACGTCCGGCAGGCGCAGCAGCTTTTCGCGCTCGCCCTCGACCAGCTTGGCAACGGGGATGCCCGTCCAGCGCGCCACGATGCGGGCGATTTCCTCATCGGTCACGCGGTCACGCAGCAGGCTGGATTCCTTCTTTTCGGCGGCGATTTTTTCTTCCTCGTTCAGCTGCTTCTGCAGAGTGGGCAGCTTGCCGTACTGCAGCTCGCCCGCCTTGGCGTAATCGCCGGTGCGGGTGGCTTTTTCGATTTCCGCCTTGGTGGATTCCACCTCGGCGCGCAGGCTCTGCACCTTGTTGATGGCGTTCTTTTCGTTCTCCCACTGCGCCTTTTTGCTGTTGAAGGTATCGCGCAGCTCTGCCATCTCTTTTTCCAGCGCGTCCAGACGCTGCTTGGAAAGCTCGTCCGTTTCTTTCTTTAAGGAAGCTTCCTCAATTTGCAGCTGGGTGATGCGGTGGTTCATCTCGTCCAATTCGGCGGGCATGGAGTCCAGCTCGGTCTTGACCATGGCGCAGGCTTCATCCACAAGGTCGATGGCCTTATCGGGCAGGAAACGGTCGGTGATATACCGGTCGGACAGCGTGGCGGCGGCAATCAGCGCGGCGTCCTGAATCTTGACGCCGTGGTAGACCTCGTATCGTTCCTTCAGACCACGCAGAATGGAGATGGTGTCCTCCACGGTAGGCTCGTTGACCATAACGGGCTGGAAACGACGCTCCAGCGCGGGATCTTTTTCGATATACTCGCGGTACTCGTCCAGCGTGGTGGCGCCGATGCAGTGCAGCTCGCCGCGCGCCAGCATAGGCTTGAGCAGGTTGCCGGCATCCATAGCGCCGTCGGTCTTGCCCGCGCCGACAATGGTGTGCAGCTCATCAATAAACAGGATGATCTTGCCCTCGGACTTCTTGACCTCGTTCAGAACGCTCTTCAAGCGCTCCTCAAACTCGCCGCGGTATTTGGCACCGGCGACCAGTGCGCCCATATCCAGGCTGAACACCGTGCGGTCCTTGAGGTTTTCGGGTACGTCGCCGCGCACGATACGCTGCGCAAGCCCCTCGGCAATGGCGGTCTTGCCGACACCGGCTTCACCGATCAGAACGGGGTTGTTCTTGCGCTTACGGCTCAAAATACGGATGACGTTGCGGATCTCGGTATCACGCCCGATGACAGGGTCCAGCTTGTTGGCACGCGCCATCTCCACCAGATCCTGCCCGTATTTTTTCAGGGCATCATAGGTGGATTCGGGGTTGTCGGTCGTTACACGCTGGTTGCCGCGCACCTGCGACAGCTGCTGCATAAAGCGCTCGGTCGTGATGCCAAACGCCTTGAACAGCTCGGCGGCTGCCTTGCCGGGGCGCTGCAAAATGCCAAGGAATACGTGTTCGACACTGATATATTCGTCCTGCATCTGCTTGGCCTGCTGCTCGGCAGCGTTCAAGGCGCGGTCGAGGTCGCCGGAAATATACACCTTGTCGGGGTCACGACCGGAGCCGGTGACCCGGGGCAAAGCCTCGACCTTTTGCAGGGCAGACTGCGCAAAAGCATTGGGGTCGGTGCCGAGCTTGGTCAGCAGCTGCGGGATCAGCCCGTCCTGCTGCTGTGCCAGTGCGGCAAGCAGATGCTCCTGCTCTACGGCGTTGTTGGAATATTCAACGGCAAGGCGCTGTGCGCTCTGCAGAGCCTCCAAGGTTTTTTGGGTAAATTGGTTCATGTTCATAAAGCGTACCTCCTTTACTTGCAGATACGGAAATTTGCCATGATGCATCGGGAAATCATTTTGTATTTAGCACTCTAACCTCTCGACTGCTAATATTGTACCACTTCGGTGGGAAATGTCAATAGGGTAAATTGAAAAGAAATTGTGAACGATTATGCCCACTTTTTCGTAAAATTGGCAAAGGAAGATGCAAGGTGCTAATCCGGTATGGTGCATGGCTGTGCCGGGCGGCAGATACACAAAGCTCCCCGACCGTAGGGTCGGGGAGCCGCGTTCCTTTTTACAGATAATTCTCGATCCAGGTCAGTACATAGTCAAAGACCTCGGCGCGGTTCGTTTCGTTGTGCAGCTCGTGGCGGGCATCCTCCCAAATCTGGCAGGTCAAATCCTTGACGCCGGCATCGCCCAGCATTGCCCAGACCGCGCGCACCCCGGCGCCGTAGTTGCCCACGGGGTCGCCATCGCCGGCAATCAGCAGCACGGGCAGATCCTTGTTGAAGTTCTGCGCCCACTTTTTGCTGTTGACGTGGTTGAGTACCGTCAGCATTTCGCGGTAGGTGCCTGCCGTGAACGGGAAAGTACACAGCGGGTCGGCGTCGTAGGCGGTGACAACGCGATCCTCGCGGGTCAGCCACGCATTGGGGGATTTTGCATCGGGGATGCGCTTGCAGTAGCTGCCGAAGTTCAGCTTGACCATAAGGGGCGAAACATAGTCGTTGCCCTTGACGGCGGCAATCAGCGCGGCGAGCGGCTGCCCCAAAAGGTTGGCGGCAGCGGGACCTGCTGTGCCGGAAAAGATGGCAGCGGTGATGCTTTCGGGGAAAGTTTCGGCGTACCAGCGTGCATAAAAGCTGCCCATGCTGTGACCGTACAAAATCACCGGCACATCGGGAAATCTCTCGTGCAAAAGGGTGTTCATCGTGTGCAGGTCGTTCAGCAGGTGAAAGCGTCCGTTCGGCTCGCCGTAGTGACCGCGCTCGTTTTCGGCGGTGCTGCCGCCATGTCCCAGATGGTCGTTGCCTGCCAGTGCAATGCCATGCGCGGCGTAAAACTGCGCCATGGGGGCATAGCGCTGCACATATTCGCACATACCGTGGCTCAGCTGCAGCACAGCGCGCACGGGTACGCCGGGCATCGTGTACAGGTAGGCGGCGCACTGGTGCTTCTGGTCAGCGGAGGCAAAATGCAGGGTTTCGCAGTGGAGTTCAGACATACCGTTATTCTCCTTTGATCTTTTTCCAGTATTGGGCAAATGCCTGTTCGTTTTTATTGTCGCCGGGTTCGTAATAGCGGCGGTCCTTGATGGCATCGGGCAGGTACTGCTGCGCTGTCCAGTGGTTGGGGTAGTCATGCGGGTAGAGGTAATGCTGCCCCTTAACTTTGGCATCGGCGCCGTCATAGTGCTTGTTTTGCAGCTGCCGCGGGATGGGACCCGTGCGCCCCGCCTGCACGTCCGCCATGGCGGCGTTGATGGCATCGTGACCGGAGTTGGATTTGGGCGCGGTGGCAACCAGAATGACCGCATCCGCCAGCGGCAGCCGTGCCTCGGGCAGACCGACGGCGTTGGCAATGTCCACCGCCGATTTGACAATGGGGATGATCTGCGGCCACGCAAGACCGACATCCTCGCACGCGCAGACCATCAGGCGGCGGCAGGCGCTGGGCAGATCCCCTGCCTCCAGCAGCCGCGCAAGGTAATGCAGTGCTGCGTCCGGGTCAGAGCCGCGCATGGATTTCTGGTACGCCGAAACAATGTCGTAGTGGTCATCGCCCAGCTTGTCGTACCGCATAGCGGTGCGCACCGCTACCTGCTGCACCATATCTAAGGTAATGGTGCGGGCGCCGTTTTCAACGGGGGCGGCGGTCACGGCAAATTCCAGATTGCCCAGCGCCTTGCGCATATCGCCCCCGGCGCTTTGCGCCAGATAGTCCAGCGCGTCGTCGGGGATCAGCACCGGCTGCTGTTCCTCTGCGCCAAGGCGCGCGGCGGCGTTTTGCAGCCCCTTGCGGATATCCGCATCGGTCAGCGCCTTGAACTCAAACACCGTGCAGCGCGAAAGCAGGGCGTTGTAAACGTAAAAATACGGGTTCTCGGTGGTGGAGGCAATCAGCGTGACGGTACCCTGCTCCACACATTCCAGCAGGCTTTGCTGCTGGCGCTTGTTGAAATACTGAATCTCGTCCAGATACAGCAAAATGCCGCCGCTCGCCCCCAGCGTGCCGATATCCGCCAGCACGGCCTTGATATCGGCGGTGCCGGCGGTGGTGCCGTTGAGCTTGTGCAGCTGCATACCGCTGCCCGCGGCAATGATGCTCGCCACCGTGGTTTTGCCCACGCCGGAGGGACCGTAAAAGATCATATTGGGGATTTTGCCGCTGTCCACCGTGCGGCGGAACACCTGATTTTTGCCCAAAAGATGCTGCTGCCCGCAGACTTCGTCCAGCGTGCGGGGGCGCAGACGCTGTGCTAAAGGTTCCATTTTTGCGTTCCTTTTTAAAAGTATTACAAACAATCCGACTTCTACACTTGATTATAGTGGATTCGCGTGGTAGAATCAAGGGGAAAGAGCAGAAACGGAGAAAAAGCAGTGACAAAAAACGAACGAGCGGCGCTGTGTATTGAGCGCCTGAAAGCTGAATATCCCAAAACGGTCTGCACGCTGGACTACGACCATGCGTGGCAGCTTTTGGTGGAGGTGCGCTTAGCGGCACAGTGTACCGATGCCCGCGTAAACGTTGTGGTGCAGGAATTATTTGCCAAGTACCCCGGCGTCAACGAGCTGGCGGCCGCCGACCCGGCGGACATTGAGGCAATCGTGCGCCCCTGCGGCTTGGGACACAGCAAGGCAAAGGATATTTCGGCGTGTATGCGCAAGCTGCGCGATGAGTTCGGCGGCAAGGTGCCGGAGGATTTTGACGCCCTGCTTTCCCTGCCCGGCGTGGGGCGCAAAAGCGCTAACCTGATTATGGGCGATGTGTTCGGGCAGCCTGCCATTGTGACGGATACCCACTGCATCCGCCTGTGCAACCGCATCGGGCTGGTGGACAACGTCAAGGAGCCTGCCAAGGTGGAAAAAGCCCTGTGGAAGCTGATCCCGCCGGAGGAAAGCAATGATTTTTGCCATCGGCTGGTGGATCACGGGCGCGCGGTCTGCACCGCCCGCACCAAACCCTACTGCGACAAATGCTGCCTGGCGGACATCTGCCGGGCGCGAAAGGAATTTGCCGAATGAAAAAAGAAACCGAAACCCGCCTGGGCGGCGAGCTGCGCAGCCGCGCTGCTGCCGACCGGCTGGCATATGAGCTGCGCCACGGCGTGTATGCCGAGGCAGAGCAGCTGCCCAGCGAGGTGGAACTTGCCGAGTTTTTGGGGCTGAGCCGCACCGCGGTGCGCGACGCCCTGAGCGAGCTGGAACGCGCCGGATATCTGGAGCGCGTGCGCGGTATCGGCACGCTGATCAACCGCGATATTACCAACGTGGAAAACCGCATGGACAAAAAGCTGGAATTCAACAAGATGATCCGCGCCATCGGCAAGGAACCCCACAGCGACAGCCTGACCGTGACCAAGGAGCCTGCCAACCCGGATATGCTGCGCCGCTTGGGGCTGCCCCATGAGGGACCGCAGACGCTGGTGTTTGTGCGCCGCCGCGTGCTGGCGGACGATACCCCGGTGCTGTTTTCGACCGATATTCTGCCGCTGGCGCTGTTTGAGGAAAAGCGGCTGGACCGCATTGATTTCAGCCGACCGATTTTTGAAATTGCCGCCGCCTACTGCCACACCGAGGTCACCCAGACACTGGCGCATCTGCACGCCGTGACCGGCTCGCCGGGGGTGCGCCGCCAGCTGGGGCTGCGCGCTGACCAGGCGCTGCTGCGCTTGGACGAAACCTGCTATTCCCGCCTGTGCAAGCCGGTGATCTGCTGCCAGACATGGTATACGGATTTCTTTGATTTTGCGATGGTGCGCAAGCTATTATAAGGTAACCGGGCGGCAGCGCCCTGTTATATAGATAGGAATCTTTTACATTGAGGGGATTGTTTATGAGACATCTTATCGACCCGGCAGATTTTACGCTGGAAGAAACCCTGCGTCTGATGGACCTTGCCGACCGTATCCACGATGACCCGGCGGCGTACAAGGATGTGGCAGCCCGCAAGCGGCTGGCCACCCTGTTTTATGAGCCAAGCACCCGCACCCGCCTTTCGTTTGAGGCAGCTATGCTGAATCTGGGCGGGCAGGTTCTGGGCTTCCCCGATGCCGGGGTGTCCAGCGCCACCAAGGGCGAAACCGTTGCCGACACCATCCGTGTGATCAGCTGCTTTGCCGACATTGCCGCGATGCGCCACCCCAAGGAGGGCGCGCCGCTGCGCGCTGCGCGTTACAGCCGCATCCCGGTCATTAACGCGGGCGATGGCGGTCACAGCCACCCCACCCAGACGCTTTTGGATATGATGACCATCCGCCACCGCAAGGGGCGGCTGGATAACCTGACCATCGGCTTTTGCGGAGATCTGAAATTCGGGCGCACGGTACACAGCCTGATCAAGAGCCTGTCCCGCCTGCCAGGTATGAAGTTTGTGCTGATCAGCCCCGAGGAGCTGCGCGTGCCGGACTACATCATCCACGAAATTCTGGAGCCGAACGGCATCCCCTTTGTGGAAACCCGCAGTCTGGAGGATGCCCTGCCCCAGCTGGATATTTTGTATATGACCCGCGTGCAGCGCGAGCGCTTTTTCAATGAGGAGGACTATGTCCGGCTGAAAAACAGCTATATCCTGACCAAGGAAAAGCTGGATCTGGCGCCCGCCGATATGGCGGTGCTGCATCCCCTGCCCCGCGTCAATGAAATTACGCTGGACGTGGACGATGACCCCCGCGCCGCCTACTTTGAGCAGGTGCAGAACGGCGTATATATGCGTATGGCACTGATTATGACCTTGCTGGGTCTGAAGGACCCCAAAACCGGGGAGGCGGTACTGGAATGCTGAACATTGACGAAATTCAAAACGGCGTGGTCATTGACCACATCACCGCAGGCACGGGGCTTGCGCTGTACCATATGATGGAGCTGGAAAAGCTGGATGATGCCAGCGTGGCGCTGCTGCAGAACGTGCGCAGCCAGAAAACCGGCAAGAAGGATATCATCAAGATCGAGGGTGACGTGTCCCGCTTGAACTTTGATATTTTGGGGTATCTGGACCCGCAGATCTCCATTACCGTCATCGAGAACGGCACCGTCAGCAAAAAGATCCGCCCGGAGCAGCCCAAGCGTCTGGTCAATGTGATCAAGTGCAAAAACCCGCGCTGCATCACCTCCATGGAGGAAGGCTGCGACCACATCTTTGCTCTGACACCCAGCGGTCGCTACCGCTGCATCTACTGCGAGCAGGAATTCAGCGTAAAACCGTAAAATGTATGAAAAAAGGCTTCCCCTTTTGGGGAAGCCTTTTCGTTTGCCGACTTATACGCAGGCGGCAACATCACTTTCGGTCAAAATGATATGCCCCGCAGCGTCGGCGTCGGCGGTGTAGACTGTGCCGGGCTGTGCCGTACCCCCGGCGATGCGGTCGGCAAGGGCTTGCTCAACGGCGCGGTTGACCCTGCGGCGCAGTTCGCGCGCACCGTAGGGCGGCACGGTATCCCCCGCCAAGGCGCGGGCGGCTGCCGCTGTATGGCGCAGCGTGTAGCCTTGGGCGGCGGCGCGGGTTTCCAGCTCGCATAGCAGATGGTCGGCAATGGCGGTAAGCTCCTTGGGCGTAAGCGGCGAAAACAGCACGGTGTCATCCAGCCGCCCCATCAGCTCGGGGCGGAAAAACGCCCGCGCCTCCTGCAGGGCTTGCTGCCCACGGCGTGCTGTATCCGTGTCGGCAGAGCCAAAGCCCATGGGGGCGGTCTGCCCCGAAAGATACCGCGCCCCCAAATTGGAGGTCAGCAGCAGGATCGTGTGCGAAAAATCCGCCCGCCGCCCCTG
>CAKTAS010000073.1:0-8195 GCA_934529095.1 uncultured Gemmiger sp.
TTATTCGATCCCTCTCACCGCGGCTTGGGCGGTGCTCCACGCAATTTGCAGGTTGTAGCCGCCGGTGCGGGCGTCCACGTCCAGCACCTCGCCCGCAAAATACAGCCCCGGGCAGAGCTTGCTCTGCATCGTTTTGGGATCGACCTCTTTGACATCGACGCCGCCCGCCGTGATGACCGCGTGTTCCCTGTCGCCCAGCGCCGTGACCGGCACCTGCCAATGCTTGATCAGCTGCACCAGCGCCTGTTTTTGCTCCTTGGTGACCTGCGCCGCGCGGGTCGCGGGGTTGATGCCCCACCGCTGCACCGCCACCGGGCGCATGGAATTGGGCAGCAGCTTGGCGATGGCGCCCTGCACGCTCTGCCCGCCCTGCGCCGCAAAATCGCGGGTGATGCGGTCATACAACGTTTTTTCGTCCAATGCGGGCTTGAGGTCAAACTCGCAAATATAACGGTGCTTTGTGATATCCTCGATATACGTGCTGGCAGAAAGCACCAGCGGACCCGACAAGCCGAAATGCGTAAACAGCGCTTCGCCCTGCTCGGCAAACAGCGGCTTGCCGTCGCACAGCAGGGTCAGCCCCACGTTGCGCAGCGCCAGACCCATCATACGCGGGCAGTCGGGGTCGGGGCTGACAAGGCTGCACAGGCTGGGCTGGGGCGGCACGATGGTATGCCCCGCCTGCCGCGCCAGCCTGTAGCCGCTGCCGTCGCTGCCGGTGGCGGGGTAGCTGATGCCGCCGGTCGCTAAAATTGTCGCTTTAGCGCGCAATTTTTGCCCACGGTCGGTCACCGCGCCGCAGCAGACACCGTTTTCCAGCAGCAGCTTTTCGGCGCTGCCGCGCACAAATTCGGCATCGCGGGCATAGTCCCGCAGGGCTGCCAGCACGTCGGCGGCGCGGTCGCTCTGCGGGAACACCCGCCGCCCGCGCTCGGTTTTCAGCGGCACGCCCAGCTGCTCGAACAGCTCCATCGCCGCCGACGGCGGAAAAGCGTACAGGCTGGAATACAAAAACCGCCCGTTATGGCGCACAAAGGGCAGAAACTCGCGCACGTCGCTGTCACTTGTGACGTTGCAGCGTCCTTTTCCGGTAATCAGCAGCTTTTGCCCGCCGCCGCTGGGGTGATGCTCCACCACCGTGACGCGCAGCCCCTTGGCGCACGCCGCGCCCGCAGCCATCAGCCCGGCAGCGCCGCCGCCCAAAATCAATACATCGGTCATGGTTTCTCCTTGCATTTTATATCCGCCAGCGCGGCGGCGGTGAACAGCACCAGCAGCGGGTGGACCGTTGCCAGATACATCGTGCTGGTGCCGATGCCGAAGCTGGACACCTCCACAAAGGCGATCATCGCGCAGCGCAGCACCGCCATACCCAAAAGCCCGAACAACAGCAGCCACGGCACGGCGGTTTGCGGGGCGGGCGCGGTGCAGACCCGGCGCACCCCGGCAAGGTGGCGCACCACCGCCGCCGCCAGCAGCAGCCACAAAATACAGCGATACACCGCGCAAATTGCGTTCATCACGGCGTAGGCTGCCCGCTGCACCGGGTTGTAATACGGCTTGTCGGTACCCGCCTGTGCGCTGCCATTCAGCCCACAGTGCAGGTAGGCGGTGTACACCGCCGTGTCGTCCGGGTTGGCGAGCGACAGCAGCGATTCCTGCGGCGGGCAGTCGGCAAAGAAGAGCACATGGGCAAAGCCGGCGGCGGTTTCGCGCAGGGTGTCCGGCACCAGCGCAGCCCGGATCGGCTGGTTGGTTGCCACGCGCCTGCCGGTGCGGCTGGGCAGAACGCCCGCGTCACAGGCGGCGTTGATGGCATCGGCAGCGCTCTGCCAGAATTCTGCCGCGTGCTGCGGCGTGTCGTACACGCCCTCCAGCCAGGCGGCGCGGCGGATCGCCCAATAGTAGCTGCCCGCGCGGTAATCCCCCACGCTGGGGTCATAAAAGCTGTTGCGCAGCTCGTCGTCATTTTCCAGATGCGCCAGCACCGGCTGCAATTCCGGCACAGCATCGACAATTTTTTGCCGTGCATCCTGCGGTACCGACAAGAGCGGTTCCTCGCTTTCGGTGTCAACGCGCATCATCGCGCCCATGGCGGCGGCAAACGACCCCTGCGAAAAATCCGACAGCGCAAACACGCCGTAATAGCGTTGGTTCAGCCCGCAAAAGCTCAGCACCCCTGCCGCCAGCATGGCGTAGGGCAGCAGCAGCCCGGCGATGCGGCGCGGCTTTTTTTGCACCCAAAAGGTCACCAGCAGGATCAGCGTTGCCGCCGCCGCAAAGGGCAGCAGGAACAGCCCTGCATCCTCGCGCGTTACATACGCACAGGCAAGCCCCGCGCCCGCCGCCGCCAGCCACGGCAAAAGTTTTGCTGTATCGTCCAAAACAGCGCGCAGCGCCGCCCCCGCCCAGCCCGCAAAAAACACAAGGCACAGTGCGGGAAAGATGTTATCGCGGTAGACGCGCAGCGTGTACGCCGCCCAAGAGGACGGCAAAAACGCCAGCGCCGCGTACACCGCAACCGTGCGCCGGGCAGCCGACTTCGCAGTTTTGCCCGCCCACAGCGGGCGCAGCGCAAACGCCGCCAGCAGCGAAGCCGCGCACCACAGCGCCGCGCCGCCCACCAGATACGGCAGGTGCAGCGCGTGCAGCAGCGCCAGCCACACCGGGAAAAACATCGCCTTGGACAAGGTCAGATAATCGTAGCCGCCCAGCCACTGCCCCGCCGAAATGCTGTTGGCGGCGCGGAACATCAGCTCGTCGTCCAGCGGGGCGCCGCCCACCCAGACATACGCCAGCTGCTGCCCCGCCAGCACAAGGCGCAGCGCGGTCAGTGCCGCAAGGCACAGCCACATCCGCCCGCGGGGGGAAAGTTTCCGCTTGCTCATTTTTGCAGCTTTTCCACACTTTCCACAAGATATTTTTGCTGCTTGAACACCAGCGACAGCAGCAGCGACAGATACTTGACCACGATGGTCAGCACGGCAAACAGCCCCGCAAAGCCCAGCGTGATGACAAACATCGTCGTCGTCCAGCCCGCCACGGGGTGTCCGGTGGCAAACACCACCAGCGTGTACACCAGCTCCGCCACGGCGACCAGCATCATACACAGGGTGATGCCGATGCTCACCTTAAACCCGGCGTCGGTGTACAGCGCTAAGCTGTCCAACGCCAGATTGAACCGCCCCAGGTTCTTGTCGGTCAGCTTGCCGTCAAATTCCAAGTCCACCATCTTCAGCCCGCTGGCGGCATACGCCGCCTTGCGGTAGGGCAGGTGTGCGCTGGAAGCGTGAACGCGGTTGATGGCGCGGCGGTTCACCAGCCGGAAGGCATCGGTGCGCAGCTGGTATTTGCTGTGGGAGTAGGCGTTGAACACCTTATAAAACAGCCCGCTGCCGTTGCGGCTGCTGCGCGGGCAGACCGACACAATGTCGCTGCCCTGCATCGCCGTGCGGTAGGCTTCAAAAATCAGGGTCTGCGGGTAGCAAAGCTCGGTGGTGTCAAACTCGTAGACGTAATCGCCGATGGCGGCATCCAGCCCGGCGTTCATCGCGTTTTCGCGCCCGTGGAACAGGCTCATATGCAAGATGGTCAGCGGGGCGCTTTGCTGCTTGCCCCAAGCGCGCAGCAGCTCGGCGGTGTTGTCGGTGCAGGCGTCATCGACCGCCACCAGCTCGTAGTGGTCAAAATGGGCGTCCAGTTCGGCTGCCAGCATCCGGCAGAACTCCGCCGCGCGCGCGCCGTCATTGTGCAGGTACACCACGGCGGACACAAAGTTTTTTTCTTTTGTTGTCATACTTCCAGCACCTCGTCAAGGTCGTAAACGGTGTTGATCTTGCCGGACAAAACGCTGACCAGCCGCGGCTCGTCGCACAGCACGCGCACCACCGTGGGGCGGGAATCGTCCAGCTCGCTCGCTTTCAGGATGGGTTTCATACTGAACAGGCTGCTGTGGTAGGCAAAGCCGAATTCCTCTTTTAAGTATTTGCGCGCCAGCTGGCTCATATAGGGCCACGCCGAAGCGGGCTTGGCGGGGCATTCGTTGCAGTTGTACAGGCTGCCCGGGGCGCAGCGCCCGCCGCTTTCCGCTTGGCAGGGGAAGGTGGCGACGCTGTCGTAGCTGGTTTCGTGCGGGGTAAAGGTGACGCTGGTCAGGCTGTGCAGCCCGGTCTGCCCAAAGGGCATCAGGCTGAAAAACGGTCCGTCCATCACGGTGATGCCGGTGTTTTTCAGCTTTTCGTCCACGGTACACAGGATGATCTCGCACTTTTCGTACTTGATGCCAAAGGGCGGCAGCCCCAGCAGCGCGTGGACATCGTTGACCCCGGCGTAGGTGGCGTTGAGCAGATACGGCGCCTCGGCGGTGAGGTCCCCCGCCGTAACCCGCCACGCGCCGCCCCGCTTTTCGATGCGGTCGGGCTTACGGCTGCAGACGATCTCCACGTTGGGCAGCTTTGCCAGCTGCTCCAAAAACCAGCGCTTCAGCACTTGGGCGTCATAGGTGTACTCGGTGGTCAAAAACGCGCCGTCGCACAGCCCGGGGTTGAAGTACCGCTCGGGCGCGACATCGTCGCAGCGGATGTCCGCCGCTTGGCAAAAGCGCCGGAATTCGGCGGCGTTCGTCCAGCTGAAATGCGCGCTGGTGGCGTACACCTGGTCAAACTGCGTGTGCAGGCAAAAGGAATAATCCTCGCAGAAGCGTTTAAAATAGTGGGCGCTCTTGATGGCGGTGGAGTAGCTGCGCGGGTAGTGGTAGCCCATATGCACCCGCGCCTGGTTGATGTAGGTTGCCCGCATAAACGGCGCGGCGTCGCGCTCCAGCACCAGCACCCGCTGCCCGGCAGCGCCGCATTTCTGCGCCGCATACAGCCCGTACAGCCCTGCGCCCAGTATGATTTTGTCGTAGGTCATTGCGGTTTCTCCTTCCGGGCGGCGCAGCGCTTGCGCCGGCAAAAAACATCAGCACATCGCACAAAAGCCGGGTTGCCTCGGCGGTGCGTTTTACGGGTTGTATTTGCCCGCCAGCGCCTTCAGCAGCACCTGCATCAGGTCGCTGTTGCCCTTAAAGCCGCTGATCTTGGTCGGCGTTTTGCCGGTGGCGGGGTAGGCGCGGGTCACAGGCACCTCGCACGCCTTCATGCCCAGCTGGGTGCAGCGGATGCTCAGATACGCCAGCAGCTCGTAGCCCATAAAAACATCGCGCAGCGGGCGCACCTCGGGGTGGGTCAGGTATTCGCGGCTGTACGCGCGGTAGGCGTTGGTGGTGTCGGTAAACCACTGCTGTGCGCCCAAACTGACCAGCGGCGCGTGGATCAGGCGCACGGCGGCATAGCGCACCGGCGGCGTGTTGACGGCGTGTCCGCCCTTGATAAACCGGCTGCCCTGCACAAGGTCGTAGCCCTGCTGCAGCTTTTCGATAAACTCCGGCACATCCTCAATGGAGTCCTTGTTGTTGCCGTCGATGGTCAAAACGCCCTTATAACCGCGCTGCAGCGCAAAATACAAGCCCATGCGCAGCTGTGCGCCCTGCTTGCCGGGACCGGTCTTGACCAGCAGCGTGTTCACGCCGTAGGTGGGCAGGATGTCGTTGCTCATGCTGCCGTCGGTCGAGCCGCCGTCGCACACAACAATGTCGCACAGGCGGTCGATGCCTGCCTTGCGGGCGCGCCCCAGCTCGGTCAAAATACGCGCACCTTCGTTGATAACCGGGATCAACAGGCAGTACTCACTGGATTTGTCGCTGTATTCGGCGGCGCGGAAATCCGGCACACCCGCAAGGTCGGTGCAGCTGTAATGTTTCATTGAAATACCTCCGCAATATAAGCCATCGTGCGTTTTACGGTGTCCGCATCGGTGCGCGCCATCTCCACCGAAACCGCGCCCCGGTAGCCCACCGCGCCCAGCAGCAGCGCCAGTTCGCGGTGAACGGGGCGGGGCTGGATGGGTGCCAGACCCGGCTCGCTGATGTGGATGTGGCTGACGTAGCTTAGATCCAGCAGGAAATCCTGCAGATTTTCGCCCTGCGCCAGCATGGTGGAAAGGTCCAGATTCACCGCCAAGCCGGGGTTGTCCAGCCGCTTGACCAGCGCAAACGCCTCGGCGGTGCCGTTTAGGTAGTTGGTGTAGATGGGCGGGTTCGCCTCAATGGCAAGGCGCACGCCGTAGCGGGATGCCAGGTTGCCCGCCTGCATAAAGAACGCTTCGGCGGCGGCATCGTCGGCGCCCAGGGGACGCATCCGGTTTTTGGGGCAGCCGAATACCAGCGACGGGCAGTTGACCGTGTGCGCAAACTGGAACGCCTGTGCGGTGTAGTCCAGCAGACGCTCGGTGTCGGCGGGGTCAAAAATATTGCCGTCCAGCCCGTACCAGATGCTTTGCAAACTGGGTACGTGGAACCCCCAGCGGTTGCGCAGATACCCGCCGAACAGCGCCGCGCCGGTCAGGTTTTCATACGGTTCGGACGGAAAAATGCGCGTAGGTGCGATTTCCAGCCCGGTAAAGCCGCAGTGCTGCATGGCGGTGTAAATTTCCTCGTCATCGCTTTGCTGCCACGCGATGTTGGATATGGCAAGCTGATATTCCCGCACGGGTCAGTCCCTCCAATTTTGCATAAATTGCATAATATCGTTGATTTCCTCTTCTTGGGTACACAGGTAATCGCCCGCGCCGCCCAAAACGGCAGCGTGGCGGCTGCGCAGGTCGTAGTCAAACGGAACGCCCGGCAGCGTGTTTGCCCAGTCGGTGCGCCCGGTCAGCGCGGTGTAGACCTCCCCGGCAGCCAGCGGCGGGGTACACAGGTGCAGCAGGCGCAGGTCGGCGGCAAGCGCGGCGGAAATATCCCGCCACAGCCGCCCCAGCGGGTAGAACTGGTAGCGGCTGCGCGCGTCGGTAAACGCCAGCGCGTTAAAGTCGTTGGCGGCGAAAAACGCCTTCAGCGCCGCGCGGTCGCACCCCGGCGCCAGCTTGTAAAAGCCGTTTTCGGCAAGGGCATAGCTGCCGCGCACCAGCGCCGATTTTGCCGCCAGCTCGTCATATTTGGCGGGCTTGAGCATCGCGGGGGTGATGGTGTGCAGGTCGAACAAAAAGTTCTTTTTCAGCCCCTGCCCGTACAGCGCGGGCAAGCGCACGATCAGCGCATCGGGGTGATCCTGCCGCACCCACTGCTCCAGCTGCAAACGGTTTTTGCCGTAGGCAGAAAGATTTGTAACGTCGGGCAGGTCGTCCTCGTACTTGGCGCGGCAGTCGGCATAGACGGCGGTGGTCGAAATCAGCACCAGCTTTTTCGGCGCGATGCGCTGCAAATTCTGCCGCGCCGCGCGCATGACCGCAAGGTCCGCCTCGGGGTCGGCGTTCGCCAAAAACATCGCTGCCGGCACCCCCGCATACACGCACAGCTCCGGCTGCATACCAAAGCAGGTTTCTATGTCGGTGCTGTGGCACGCCGCCGCAAACGTGTGCGCCGCCGCGAGGTTGCCCCCCACAAAACCGGTACACCCAACCAGCAGATCCTTCGCCAAGGCATCCGCCCCCTTTTCACACAAATATACAGGATATATTATAGCCCATTACCGCCAAAATTGCAATAACGCGATTGGCTTGCACGTGCGCCTGCGCGGCAATAAACATACACCGCGTGGTAGGGGCGGGGCAAGCCCCGCCCGCGGTTTTTCGGTTATAACAACATAACGGGTACTCCGTAGGGGCGGCATATATGCCGCCCGTTGCAACCATCCCGGCAATGCAACCTACCGGGCAACCCGCACGGGACGCATATATGCGTCCCCTACAACCTGCCGGAAATTTGCATTTCCCCCAATTATTACTTATCTCCCGGTCATTTGTAGGGAGGGGTCTTGACCCCTCCTTGCTGTTTTGCAGCAACCGCCAATTTCCTCGGCGGGGTGGGGTCACCCCGCCCTACACCGCAATCTTTCTTCCCGCATCCCTATAATATAAATGTGCGCGCGCGGCGCGCACTCCATATTTCTTATCTATTATTTCTTATCTATTATTTAAAATTGCCCCTCCGGGGCAATTTCGTCCCCGATGGCGCACCCATCCGCAGCGTCCCGGGAAATTGCAACAAAAAAACAGCCCTACGTTTTCCGTAAGGCTGTACTTTGGTGCACCATCGGGGACTCGAACCCAGGACCCACTGATTAAGAGTCAGTTGCTCTACCAACTGAGCTAATGGT
>CAKTAS010000074.1:0-8179 GCA_934529095.1 uncultured Gemmiger sp.
AAGTTTTGTGGTAAACAAGCAAAAACAAAAGGGCTTCACGCTGGTGGAGCTGATCGTGGTTCTGGTAATTCTGGGTGTGCTGGCTGCCCTGCTGGTACCCGCTTTGACCGGATATATTGAAAAATCCCGCAAAAACGCCGTGATCGCCGATACCCGTGCCATCACCCAAGCCGCCCAAACGGAATTGAGTATGGTGTATGCAACGGATGATTTTCAAAATCTGAAACAGGCGAATGGTACAAGTCCCTTTGTCGTTGCAAAGAAGAATGATGCGCCTGAATTGTATGGAACGAAGGGCAATGTACCCGGTGCGGAAGGACGCTATAACGATATTGTAAGCCTGTCTGAGGTTGCTAGCCTGAAGGACGGCAAGGGTGGCAGGTTCTCTGTGTGGGCTGACCATTCGGGCGTTATACTGTTTACAGTCTACTACGATGGTAAGGGCTACTATGGCGTCTATTGTGCTGAACAAGGAACAATTGAAGCGTTTCCAGCTAACAAGGTAACGAATGGACCGGGTTATTTTGAAGCTGCTGGAGCTAGTGGTGCTGCTGCTGCATTCTGCAATTTCGGTGACAAACTCTTCGTCCAGCAGGCACCAATTTATGAAGGTGCGACAGCAAGAGAAACTCTTTACAACGTCTACCTCTGCATCACACCCTAACCCCCAATAATCCCACCCCGCCCGACTTCGGTCGGGCGGGTTCTTTTGTTTGTTGACGAAACAGTACAGATACGCTATACTTAAATTTACGGCACATCCTGCCGCAATGCGCCGAATCGGCGCACTACCAAAGAAAAGAGGGAATCCCCGCCGTGATATTTGGCAAGTACATCAACCGATATTACCTCAAAAATGCCCCCGTCCTGCTGCTGGGTCTGGCATCGCTGCTGATGGTGGACTACATCCAGCTTTTGGTTCCCAGCCTGTACCGGCTGGTCATCAACGGCGTAAATCTGGGGCAGGTGGTCGTCAACGGGCAGACTATGCCCTTTGACAAGACCGTGCTGATGCAGCAAATCTGCCTGCCGATGATCTGGATCGTTCTGCTTATGGTCGTGGGGCGGTTTTTGTGGCGCATATGCTTTTTCGGCTCGGCGGTCACGGTTACCGCCGACCTGCGCGAGCGTATGTTTGACCACAGCCGCCGCCTGTCGCAGCAGTATTATCAGGTCAACAAGGTCGGCAACCTGATGAGCCTGTACACCAACGATCTGGACACCATACAGGAGTGCTTCGGCGACGGCATTTTAATGTTTTTTGACGCGCTGGTGCTGGGGCTTATGGCGCTGGTCAAAATGTGGTGCATGGACTTCCGGCTGACTTTGCTGGCGCTTATCCCCGCCGGCATTATGTTTGTCATCGGCACCATTATGGGCAAAACCATGACCAAGCGCTGGGAGGAACGCCAGCAGGCGTTTTCGGACCTGTCGGACTTTGCGCAGGAGAATTTCTCCGGCATTGCGGTCATCAAGGCGTTTGTCAAGGAATACAAGGAGCTGACGGCGTTCCGCAAGCTGAACCGCGAAAACGAGGAGATCAACGTCATCTACACCAAGATCGCCACCCTGCTGGAGGTGCTGGTGATGCTGTTTGTCGAGTCGGTCATCTGCGTGATTCTGGGTTACGGCGGCTGGCTGGTCTACCGCGGGCAGTTCAACGCCGGGCAGCTGGTGGAATACATCGGCTATTTTGAAGCCATCGTCTGGCCCATTATGGCGATCTCGATGCTGATCGAAAAGACCTCCCGCGGGCAGGCGTCGCTCAAACGCATTACCGAGCTGCTGGACGCGCCCATCGACGTGGCAGACAAAAACGACGTAGAAACGCTGCAAAACCCCAAGGGCGGCATTGAGTTCCGCCACCTGAGCTTCCGCTACCCGGACGGCGAGTACGACGTGCTGCACGATATTTCCTTTACCGTACACCCCGGCGAAAGTGTGGGCATTGTGGGCAAGACCGGCGCGGGCAAAACCGCGCTGGTGGACCTTTTGCTGCGCACCTACAACGTGCCGGACGGCACCCTGTTTGTGGACGGGCGGGACGTCAACACGCTGTCCATCCGGTCGGTGCGCGCGGCGTGCGCCTATGTGCCGCAGGACAACTTCCTGTTTTCGGACACCATTGCCCACAACATCGGCTTCGGCGTGGACGATGCCACGCCCGAGCGCATTGCCCATGCCGCCGAGCTGGCGGACGTGCGCGACAACATCGTGGACTTTAAGGACGGCTACGAAACCGTTCTGGGCGAGCGCGGCGTGACCGTTTCCGGCGGGCAGAAGCAGCGCATTTCCATCGCCCGCGCCCTGCTGAAGGACGCGCCGATTTTGATTCTGGACGACTCGGTTTCGGCGGTGGATACCCGCACCGAGCAAATCATTCTGGACAACCTCAAGCAAAGCCGCGCGGGCAAGACCACGCTGCTGATCGCCCACCGCATTTCCACGGTGGAGCGTATGGATAAGATCGTATTTTTGGAGGACGGCAGCATCGAGGCGGTGGGTCCGCACGACGAGCTGTACGCCCACTGTGCCGAGTACCGCCGTATGGTAGACCTGCAGCGGCTGGAGGACGAGGCGGGAGGTGACGACAATGGCTGAGATCAACCCGCTTTTGCTGGTGGGCGCGGTAATTGGCGGCGTTACGGCGCTGCTGGTCGCCGCCTATGCCTGCGTAAAGGACAAAAAGACCGCCATGGGCTTTGAGCGCCAGATGAAGGACGGCGAAATTCTGACCCGCCTGTTTGCCTACGCCAAACCGTACCGTGCAAAATTTGTCCTTGTGCTGTTTTTGATGCTGTTCTCCATTGCGTATGACATTATCGCCCCGCTGATCGTGGGCGCGATGGAGGAGCTGGTCGCCGGGGAGTTTGTTCTGTCCCGGCTGTATGCCGGCGTGGCGGTGTACGCCGGGGTGCTGGTGTTCTCGATGATCAGCACCTATTTGCAGGCGGTCATTTTGCAGCGGGTCGGGCAGCGCATTGTGTCCGACCTGCGCGAGGATCTGTTCACCCACATTGAATCGCTCTCGCACGAGCAGCTCAACGACATCCCCGTGGGCAAGCTGGTGACCCGCGTCACCAACGACACCAACGCCATCTCGATGATGTTCACCAACCTTTTGGTCAACCTGTGCAAAAATGCCTTTGTTATTTTGGGCATCCTGGCAGCTATGCTCTGCCTGAACTACGCCCTGACGCTGATGGTGCTTTGCTTTGTGCCGTTCATCGTGATTTTTACGGTGATTTTCCGCAAATTTTCCCGCCGCGCCTACCGCAAGGTCAAGGACGCCACCACCGACATCAACACCTACCTGTCCGAGAATCTGTCCGGCATTAAGGTGACGCAGATTTTTGGGCGCGAGGACGAAAAAATGGCGGAGTTCCGCGGAAAAAGCCGCCGCCTTGCCAAAGCCTCGCAGGAGCAGATCTTTGTGTTCGGCGTGTTCCGCCCGCTGGTGTATATGCTGTACATCTGCTGCATCCTGTGCCTGTTCTATCTGGGCGGCACGGGCTGCCTGGACGGTGTAAGCTTTTTTGGGCAGACCATCACCGGCGGCACCATCGTGACCTTTTATATGTACATCTCCAAGTTTTTTACCCCCATCCAGAACTTGGCAGAGCAGTTCAACTGGCTGCAATCGGCGCTGGCATCGTCGGAAAAGGTCTTTTCGATTATGGACATCCAGCCCAAGATGGTGGACGCGCCCGATGCCATTGAGCTGGACGAGGTGCGCGGCGAGATCGAGTTCCGGGACGTCTGGTTCAGCTATGTACCCGGCGAATGGGTGCTGCAGGGCGTGTCTTTCCATGTGGACCCGCGCCAGACCGTGGCGTTTGTCGGCTCGACCGGGTCGGGCAAAAGCACGATCTTGTCGCTGATCTGCCGCAATTACGAGTTCCAGAAGGGCGAGATTTTAATTGACGGCATCGACATCCGCAAAATCAAAATTTCGTCGCTGCGGCGTCATTTCGGGCAGATGCTGCAGGATGTGTTCCTGTTCTCCGGCACGATACGCAGCAACATTGTCCTGCGGGAGGAGGGCATCCCGGACGAGGAAATTCTGCGCGTCTGCCGTTATGTCAACGCGGACAAGTTCATTGAAAAGCTGGACGGCGGTCTTGACGAGAAAGTGCGCGAGCGCGGCAACAACTTCTCTGCCGGGCAGCGGCAGCTATTAAGCTTTGCGCGGGTCATCATCCACAAGCCCAGCGTTATGATTCTGGACGAAGCTACGGCAAATATTGACACCGAAACCGAGCTGCTGATCCAGGACTCGCTGGAAAAAATGCGCACGGTCGGCACGATGCTGATCGTGGCGCACCGCCTGTCCACCGTGCAGCACGCCGACAACATCATTGTGCTGAGCCACGGCAAAATTCTGGAGCATGGCAACCACCAGCAGCTTTTGGCAAAGCACGGACGCTACTACCAGCTGTACACCCTGCAATATCACAAGGAACAGCTAACCCAATAAGGAGGCACGTTATGAGTGCAATTTTAGCCGTATGCGGCGATTCTTTCTGCGCGATGGTCAGCGACGGACGCTTTGTCGAGGAACCCATCGCGGACAACAAGCCCCACATCCTCAAGGACGATTTGCCCAAGGTGCGCAAGGTCAACCGCAATGTGGCGGTGGGCTTTGCGGGCGATACGCTGGCGGCGGTGCAGGTCATCAACGCGCTGGACGCCTACGATACCCAGTACCTGACGCTGGAAAAAATTGTAAAAATTCTGCGCGAAAAAGCGCTGACCGTGACCGCGCAGCCCGTCGGCGTGCGGCTGCTGGTGGGCGGGCGCAACCGCAAGGGGCAGTTCTGCCTGACGATGCTGGGCAGCGCCGAAAACTATGAGCCGCAGACCCAGTTGGCACGCCCCGGCGCGTATCTGATCGAGGGGGCTTGCTCCCACACCGACATTGCCCCGCTGTTGGAGCAGCAGGTCAAGCCGCAGGCCGCTGCGTGGCGCAGCTTGGACGACATTGCCCACACGCTGGACGCCTGCATTGCCACGGTGGCGGAAAGCGACCACAGCGTCAATACCGAGTATTTCCGCGCGCTGATTATGTAAAGTCTGGCAATTTGCGCCAAAGGGTGCTATACTGGATACAACAAAAATAAGGAGTGTGTTTATCTATGAAAATCGCACTGATCAACGAAAACAGCCAGGCTGCCAAGAACAGCCTGATCGAAGCCACCCTGCGTCAGGTCGTAGAGCCGATGGGGCATGAGGTCGTCAACTACGGTATGTACGCCGCCGACGATGCCGCCCAGCTGACCTATGTGCAGAACGGTATTCTGGCAGCCGTGCTGCTGAACAGCGGCGCCGCCGACTATGTCATTACCGGCTGCGGCACCGGCGAGGGCGCTATGCTGGCACTGAACAGCTTCCCCGGCGTCATCTGCGGTCATGTCGAGGACCCCGTCGATGCCTACACCTTTGCCCACGTCAACGACGGCAACGCCGTGTCCCTGCCCTTTGCCAAGGGCTTTGGCTGGGGCGGCGAGCTGAATCTTGCCTACATTTTTGAAAAGCTGTTCGGCTTTGGTCACGGGCAGGGCTACCCCAAGGAGCGCGTGGTGCCGGAGCAGCGCAACAAGAAGATTCTGGACGGCGTGCGCGCCGTGGCGTTCCGCGATTTGAACGACATCCTCAAGGAGCTTGACCGCGATCTGGTCAAGGGCGCCTTTGCCGGCGAGCATTTTGCCGAGCATTTCTTTGCCGACTGCAAGGACGAAAAGCTGGCAGCCTCCGTCAAGGAACTGATGGCGTAAGCCGCTGATTTGAATAAGGAAACAGCGCCGTACCCGCAAGGGTACGGCGCTGTTGTTTTTGCGGGGTAATAAAAAATCATTGCGCGGTAGGGGCGGGGCATGCCCCGCCCGCGACCTAACGGCAATAACAACATTACGGGTCATTTGTAGGGGCGGCATATATGCCGCCCGTTGCAGCCGCCCGGATATTACGAACTATCGGGAAAACCGCACGGGCGAGCAATGCTCGCCCCTACACCGCACTATATAAAAATATGCCCGCGCCGCGGGCATACCCTATCTAAACTCTTAACTTTCAACTCTCAACCCGGCGCACCATACCCTTTTGCGTTACCAACGCGGCGTCCAACTTGCGCGTGCGCCCGTCGGCAAATTGCAGGGTCAGATACTTGCCGTCATACGCCACAACCACGCCGCGCCCAAACACCAGATGTTCCACCACCGTGCCGGGTTCTGTCACGTCGGACAGCGGCACTGCGGGGCGGGCTGGGGGTGCGCTCGCCGTGGCGGCGCGGGCTTGTGCCTGCTGCTCCGCCTCGCGCCGGGCGCGGTTTTCCGGCAGGTTGTAAATGACCTCCTGCACAAAGCTGCACCCCTCGCCCGCGCAGAAAAACAGCGTCAGCTCGTCGCGCGCGCGGGTCATCCCCACATAAAACAGGCGGCGATCCTCCTCGTATTGGCGAATTTCCTCGGGGGTCTGGCAGGCAATTTCGGGGCGGGCGGGCAGCACGCCGTCAATGGCATCCAGCAAAAACACCCGGTCGTATTCCAGCCCCTTGGCGGAATGAATGGTGGACAAAATCAACGGCGCACCGTTGTTTGCGTGCTGCTTCAGCATCATTTGCAGGCTTTGCAGCCGCCCCGGCAGCAGGCTGGGTACGGGCAGATTTTCGCCCAGCTGCGCCAAAATTTCCAGCTTGCCGGTGTCCATCGACTTCTGCTCCAGATATTTGCGGTAGCCCAGCTCCTCGGTCAAAAAGCGCACGGCATCGCCGGCGTTCATCCGGGGCAGGCGGGCAAGCCCGTGGGCAAGTTCCTCCGCCTGCAGGCGCAGCCGATGGCGTATGCCGTCCGCCGCGCACAGCGCCTGCCACACGGTGCAGCCCGCGCGGCGGCTTTCCTCACAGGCGTACTGCGCCTGCACGCGGGAGATCGGCACGCCGAACTTGTAGTACACCCGCATAAAAACCTCGGTGTCGCGGGCATCATAGGCTAAGGTGATCATATCGGTGATGTCCCGCACGATCTTGCTGCCGAAAAACGTCCCCTCGCCGCCGCGGTAGCAGTAGGGGATGCCCGCGCGTTCGCACAGGTCGATCAGCGGCAGGGCGCTTTCGTGGTTGCGGAACAGCACCGCCGTTTCGCTGTGGCAGGTCTTGGCAATGTCAAACAGGTGGCGGGTCTGGTCCTCGCGCCGGGCAACGCGCACGATCTGCACCGGCGCACCGGCACCGCGCGTGGGGCGTATCGTTTTGGGGCGGCGGTAGCGGCTGCGCGCCACAAAATGGTTGGCGGCATCCAGAATGGCATCGGCGGAGCGGTAGTTATGCTCCAACAGCAGCACCTGCGCGCCGGGGTACTGCTTGTCAAAATCCAGCAGCGCCTGCGGGTAGGCGGCGCGAAAGCCGTAAATGCTCTGATCCTCGTCCCCGACCATAAACAGGCTTTCGCAGTTTCCTGCCAGCAGGTGCAGAAGCTCGTGCTGCAGCTTGGAGGTGTCCTGCGCCTCGTCTACGCAAAAATGACGGTACTGCGCCTGAAAATCCGCCAAAATGCCGGACGCTGCCCGCAGGATCTGCAGGGCAAAAACCATTTGGTCGTCGTAATCCATCCGGTGCTGCGCGCGCAGGGCGGCCTGGTAGCGGCGGTACAATTCGGGCAGGTTGTCAATGTCGGATTGCAGTTCCTCCAACTCGTCGTCGGTCAGCGACATATTTTTGATAAAGGTGATGGCGGTGCGCAGCTCCTTGATGGAACTTTCGGCGGGGTATTCGTGGTTGACCTGCTGCCACAGCGCGGTCAGCAGCTGGGTGATCTCCCCCTCGTTGGTGATCAACTCCGGCTGGGTGCGGCGGTAGCGGCGGCTGTAATGCTGCAAAATCACCGCCGAGATTCCGTTCAGCGTGCGGAACTGCGTGCGCGCCGCCAGCTCGGCACCGAACCGGGCGGCAAAGCGGCTGCGCATCTCGTTGGCGGCGGACACCGTGTAGGTCATCGTCAGGGTCTGCTCCGGCGCAGCGCCCGCGCACAAAAACAGGTAGCCCAGCCGGGTGACCAGCACGGTGGTCTTGCCGCTGCCAGGCACCGCCAACAGCAGCACAGCGCCCCGGTCGGCTGTGACCGCCGCGCGCTGCTGCGCATTGAGCGGCTGCATATATTGGTTTTGGAACGCTGCCTTGTCCACG
>CAKTAS010000075.1:0-8175 GCA_934529095.1 uncultured Gemmiger sp.
CGGGGGTATATCATATTTGTATAGAACCTTGCGCGGAGGGAGGAACGCACGGTGATCCGAATCGGCATTGTGGACGATGAAAAACAAGAAAGAGACCAACTGAAACAGGCGCTGGCGCGGTTTGGCGCGGAGAACGGTACAGAACTGAACGTACAGGAGTTTGACTGTGCGGCAGTTTATCTGGCGGCGCAGGACCGTGATTTTGACATTTTATTTCTCGACATTGATATGCCGCAGATGTCCGGCATGGAACTGGCGGAAAAAATCCGGGAAACAGATCAAGACGTCATCCTCATTTTCTGCACGAATTTGCAGCAATTCGCGCTGAACGGGTACAGCGTCGGCGCGCTGGGCTTTATTGTAAAGCCGATCCAGTGGTACTCCTTCCATATGTATCTGACGCGGGCGCTGAAAGCGCTGCAAAAGCGCGCCGGTCAAAAGGCCGCGCCGCCGCACATTGTCGTCAAGGACGGCACTGTGACGCGGCTGCTGGATGCAGCAGAGATCGCCTATGTGGAGGTACGCCAGCACGACCTGCTGTACAACCTGTGCGGCGGGGACGGTAAGACCGAGATCATCAAAAACCGCGGCTCGATGCAGGAGATCGCAGCGCAGCTGACGCCCTACGGCTTTGTGCGATGCAGCGCCAGTTACCTTGTGAACCTGCGCCGCATCACGGCGGTAAGCCGTATGAATGTCTATGTCGGCGGGGCGGCACTGCCCATCGGGCGCACCTACAAGGACGCCTTCACCGAGGCATTCTCTCGATATATGGCAAAAAAGGAGTGGGAAGATCCGTGCCAGTCATAAATTGGATATTGAGCCAGCAGATCCAGCTGGGTATGATTCTGTGCGCCTGCCTGTTTGTCCCGTGGGGGCAGCGCCGCAGCTACTTTGTTCCTCGGCTGGCGGCGGGTGTATGCGTCTTTTTTGCGCTGACGGACGCCCTGACATTCCTGCCGCTTTGGGCAAAATTGCTGCTGTATACGACGCTGCTGTTTGCACTGATATGGTTCAGCTTTGACTGCAGCCCGCTGCACGCCCTGTTTTATACAACCTGTGCCTACGCGGTGCAGCACATTGCCAGTAAGCTGGCCTATATGCCCATTATCTGGCTGCTTCAGCGTGGGCGCACGGACAGGCTCGTCCAGTTTATCATTCTGCTTTTCAGCAACCTTGTGGTCTGTCTGGTCATCTACTTACTGCTCACCCGGCGCATCCGGCGCGGGCGCCTGCTGTTTGACAATGTCAAGACGGTGCTGTACTCCGGCTTTTTCCTGATTGCCGCGGTCTACCTGAGTGTTGTACTGGAGGATGTTCTGGATAGCAGCGCAGAGTCCTACATGACCGCCTATCTGGCGCTGAACGCGTTCTGCATCCTGTTTGCTATCACGATTCTGGCGCTGGAATTTTCAAATTGCAGCATCAAGAGTCTGGAACACGAGAATGAAATGCTGGAGCATCTGCTGGAATGTGACAAGCAGCAGTATGAGCAGGCCAAAAAGGACATGGAAAAAATCAACATCCGCTACCATGACCTGAAACAGCAGTACTCCCATGCCACGGAGGAGGAACGCGCCCGGCTGGAAGAAGAGATGAACAACCTGAACCTGCGCTATTTCACCGGAAATAAGGCGCTGGACATCACACTGACCCAAAAGTCGGCACTCTGCGGGCAGGCGGATATTCAGCTGGTCTGCTCGGCAGACGGCAGCTGTCTTGAGGATATGAAGCACTACCACATTTACTCCCTGCTGGGCAATGCGCTGGACAATGCCATTGAGTGTCTGACGCAGGTAAGCGATGCGTCTAAGCGGGTCATCACACTGGACATCAGCCGCTGCCGTGATATGGCGGTCATCCGCGTGCAGAACTACACCCCCGCGCCGCCGACGTTGCGGGACGGCGCTATCGTCACAACCAAACAGGATACCGAGGAGCATGGCTACGGCATAAAAAGCATCAAAAACATTGCCGAGCTGTACGGCGGCACGGCCGACTGCTTTGTGGAGGACTCGATTTTTTACCTGGTGGTCACCTTCCCCTGCGGGAAAAGCCAAAAAGAAACTGCATAACCCAAAAGCGACTGCCGAAAGGCGGTCGCTTTGCTTTTTATGCGGTGTTGCCTTGTCATTTGTGCCGTGTTTTTTGACGTTTACGCCAACTCCATTGACCCGGGCAACGCTTGCCTTTATGATAGTTTTGTGAAAAAGATATGAAAAGTTTCAGCTAAGCTAAAGGGAAGTGCGCAGCCCTTGGCAGCAAGCGCATCGTATCATTCATCTGTGACAGTTTAGGAAGGAGAAAACCCTATGGCACAAAAGGAAACCTCAAGCAAGTCCCGCCGCTGGCTGGGCTTGTCCGGCGCGGCTGTGCTGGTGGCAAACCTTGTCCTGACCGGAACGACCATTGCGTTCCAGCAGGAAGGCGAAGTCAACCACGCACTCGGCATCGAAGGCTCTGACGCCTCTTACGGCGGCACGGAGTTCTCTGCTGACGGCAGTCTGTCTGACGCAAGCTACGCAAAGTACATCGAAGCCGCTTATCAGTTCTGCGAGCAGGAGGAGGAAGAGGGCAGCGTGCTGCTCTACAACCGCAACAACGCCCTGCCGCTTTCCGAGTCTGAGCGCAACGTCACGGTCTTTGGCCGCGGCAGCATCGACCCGGTGTTCCGCAGCACCGCAGGCGGTTCCTCTACAAACCCGGAATACCAGAAAACCCCCGTTGACGCCCTGCAGGATGCCGGCTTCAACGTGAACCAGACCGTGCTGGACGCCTACGCTTCCGCCGATGCGCCGAAAGCAAGAAGCGTTTCCAGCGTGGGCGAATATGACCCGGCGCTGTTCACCGGCAGCGTCACCGACTCGTTTGCGTCCTACGGCGATGTCGCGTTTGTTACGCTCTCCCGCTTTGCCACCGAGGGCAACGACCTTGCGATGGTCAACGACATGGGCAAGCGTATGCTGGAGCTGGACGACAACGAGAAGGCGATCTTCCAGAAAATCAAGGACTCCGGCAAATTCAAGAAAACCGTCGTCCTGCTGAACTCCGTCTTTGCGATGGAGATGGACTGGCTGGACGAGTACGATGTTGACGCCGTGCTGTGGGTCGGCAACCCCGGCTTCTACGGTATGCCCGGCGCCATCCGCGTTGTGACCGGTGAGGTCAACCCCTCCGGTCACACCACCGCCACCTTTGCCGCCAACTCCCTGTCCGCGCCCAGCGCCGAAAACTTCGGTCTGCACGCCTACGACTACGGCAGCAAAACGCCCCGCGCGGCAGGCGACAGCTTCGTCAGCTATAACGAGGGCATCTACGTCGGCTACCGCTACTATGAAACCCGCTACGAGGACACCATCCTCGGTCAGGGCAACGCCGATTCCACGGTTGGCACCAAGGCCTCGACCGACGGCTGGAACTACGCCGAGGAAGTCTGCTTCCCCTTCGGCTACGGTCTGTCCTACACGACCTATGAGTACAGCCTTGACAAGCTGGACTACAACAGCGACACCGACACCTTCACGGCGACTGTCACGGTGAGCAATACCGGCGACAGGGACGGCAAGGCCACGGTGGAGCTGTACGGACAGTCCCCCTACACCGACTACGACAAGCAGAACAACGTCGAAAAGTCCTCGATCCAGCTGCTGGGCTATGACAAGATCGACGTGGCCGCAGGTGCATCCGAGACTGTCACGGTCGATGTGCCCGGCTACTTCCTCGCATCCTATGACGCCAACGGCGCGAAGGGCTACATCCTCGATGCGGGCGATTACTACTTCGCCGTCGGCAACGGCGCACACGAGGCACTGAACAACGTGCTGGCCGCCAAGTGCGGTGACGCCGTTGCGGGCAAGCTGATCGACCAGGACGGCAATGTTGTCACCGGCAACACCGCCGCCGTTGCCACCTGGACCGCCCCCAACACCGAGGTCGATACCGAAAAGTACCGCAACTCCCGCTACAACAGCGATGTGGAAGTCACGAACACCTTCGACGACGCCGATGTGAACTACTGGGCGAACGACGACGAAAAAATCACCTACCTGTCCCGCAGCGCGTGGGATACGACCTACCCCACCACGCTGCAGACCCTGACGGTCAACGATAAGCTGTACAACGGTCTGAATATGCAGACCTACGTCAAGGCAGCCGATGCCAAGAGCGTTTCCGACTTCAACCTCGGCGTGGAGCTGGAGGAGAAGATCAACTTCAGCGATATGATCGGCGTTGCCTTCGACGACCCGAAGTGGGACGATTTCCTTTCTCAGCTGACGCTGAGCGAGCTGCTCATCAACATGGGCGACTCCAAGGGCATCAAGGCTGTCAAGGCTGTCAACAAGCCCGGCTGCACCATCGTCGACGGTCCCGAGGGCATGAACGGTCAGTTTAAGTACGGCGACCGCCGCAACTGCACCGGCTGGGCTACGCTGCCCATCGTCGGCGCAACCTGGGACCACGATGTGCAGACCCGCTTTGGCGAGATGTACGGCGAGGATGCGCTGTATGCGTCCATCCCCATCGCCTACGCGCCCGGCGCAGACACCCTGCGCTCTCCCTACTCCGGTCGTACCTCCGAGTATTTCTCCGAGGACGGCGTTCTCAGCTACTATGCCGCCAAGGCCGTTTCCCACGGTATGCGCAACAAGGGTCTGATCGGCACGGTCAAGCACTTCTTCCTGAACGAGCAGGAAGCCGGTCGTCAGGGCATCTCCACCTTTGCGAACGAGCAGTCCATCCGCGAGATCTATATGCGCGCCTTTGAGGGCTCTCTGGCTGAGGGCGATTCTCTCGGCGTTATGACCGCTTACAACCGTATCGGCGTTATGTACGCCGCTGCCAGCCAGGGCATCCAGCACATCCTGCGTGACGAGTGGAACTACGGCGGCTACATCATCGACGATGCGCTGACCGCGTCCGAGTATTCCTCCGCCCCCGAAATGCTGATGGCGGGCAACAACATCTTCTGCCTGGATACCGCCCGCCCGACCGAAATCGAGAAGCTGATCACCAGCACCGATGACGGCGACCTGCTGCAGAAGGTCATCGACTCCAACCATTACCTGTACTACATCATGCTGCAGTCCTCCATGGGCGGCTCCGGCGCGGAGGATGTTGTCGTTTCCGACGCAGCCCCGTGGTGGCAGACGACCCTGCGCGCCCTCGATGTTGTGTTCTGCGCACTGGCCGCTGCCGCTGTCGCGATGTATGTGCTGCATACCTACACGGACGTTTTCTCCGAGGAAAAGCGGAAAAATCGTGCCGCCAAAAAGAATTGATGGAGGTGGAACCCGATGAATAAAGGCTTGAAAAATAAAGGGCTGGGCAGCTGGTTCTGCCTTGCCGCAGCGCTGGTCGCGCTGGTCACCGGCATTGTATTCCTGTCCACACAGGCCACGGCCGCCCCTCTGGGTCACTCCGGCACGATGCCCGGCGTGGTGCTGCTGGTCGGTGCTGCCGCTTCGCTCGTTTTCTTCTTTGTTTCTGTTCCGTTCAGCGCGCTGATTCAGGCGGTCATTTATAACATTGCCCTGTATCTTGTCGTTGTGCAGTTGTATTTCGTCTTTGCCGACGTCATCAACCATGTCACCTTTGCGGGCGGCAACGCCGGTCTGTGCGTGTTTTATATGGTCGGCACCTTCGTTGCCTGCCTGCTCAGCGTGATCGCCTGCTTCTGCAAGCAGACGAAAACCGGCGAGGCAAAAGCCACCGGAAAACAGCTTGCTGCCGCCGGTGCGGTGGTCGCGGCCGCTGCGGTCTGCGTGGGCGGTTTCTCCCTGCAGAGCAGCAGCCTGCCCTCGAACGGCGATGCGGCGGTTGCCCCCGATGCGGCGCAGACCTCTGCCGACGGTCCCGTTATGAACTACAACGACAACGAGTTCACCTCCAAGACGCTGGATGACCTTATTGCCATCCCGCAGGAAACCTGGGAAGCCAAGGAGCCGAACGGAGAAGTCGCCTACTTCTTCGAGGGTCAGTACACCGAGGGCTTCAGCACCATCGTGGACCCGGCGTGTCTGGATATGTACTGCTACACCGACGGTTCGATGTGGGGCTCCTTCAGCGGTCCCAGCACCTCTGTGGGCAGCGACTCGATTTCCCATGTTTACGGCTACTGGTACAACTACGATGAAAACGGCGAGAAGAACTTCGTCATTCATCTGCTGGGTAACCAGGACGCCGACGGCACTGTGCGCCCCACCAATGTGGAGGGCGGCGCCGATGCGGATATCTTCGTCTTTGACACCGACCACGGCGCATACAGCATGGAAGCCAGCCTGAGCTATGGCGTTATGGGCGGTATGATCACCCGCAACATCAACATCTACGGTCAGCCCTATGCTCCTGCCAAGAGCCTGACGATCGACGCCTCCAACCTGCGCACCTTCTACACGGGTGACACCTTCAACCCGGGCGAACTGGTTGTGACGGCTACCCGCGCCAACGATGCGGAGGAGTCCATCTGGGGCGGTCGTTTGACCTTCACCGGTTACGACAGCGACACCGCAGGCACCAAGACCGTGACGGCGTCCTTCCTGGGCGCGACCGCCACGTTTGAAGTGCAGGTCGAGGATCTGGTCACCGAGCAGTACACGGGCAGCTATGAGCTGGTGCAGGGCGACACGCCCACCGCAACGGACGCCGTGCTGCTGGTGGATTACTCCCACAAGGTCTGCACGCTGGCTGCCGCCGACGGCTCTGCAGCCATCACCGGCACGCTGGTGGATGTGCAGGACGATGCCCTTACCCTGACCCTGAACGGCAGCGATGCCCTGACGGTGCCCATCACCGAGGGTGAGGACGGCAGCAAGCAGCTGACCATCCCTGCCCACGACGAAACCGTTTCCGGCTGGGGTTACAGCAACACCTACTCCATCAACGAGGCGGTTGTCACGCTGGCGGCAGAGTAAGCCTAACGGTATTTGCTGAATGAAAGCCGCGTCTGATGTCTGCTTGCAGGCGTTGGACGCGGCTTTTCTTATAAGAAGGGAAAAACCTATGCAAAACACAGAAATTTTGCTGAAAAATTTGACCTTGGAAGAAAAATGCGCGCTGCTTTCCGGCGCGGAAACCTTCAAAACACGGGGTATGCCCAAGCACGGCATCCCGCAGATCTGGCTGTCGGACGGTCCCCACGGCTTGCGCAAGCAGGCGGGCGAAAGCGACCACTTAGGGCTGAACCCCAGCGTGCCCGCTACCTGCTTCCCCACGGCGTCGGCTGTTGCCAACAGCTGGGATGCCGCGCTGGGCGAGGAGATCGGCGCTGCCCTGGGCGAGGAAGCCGCTGCGCAGGAAGTGTCGGTGCTGCTGGGACCGGGGTTGAATATGAAGCGCAACCCGCTGTGCGGGCGCAGCTTTGAGTATTTCTCCGAGGACCCGTATCTCGCGGGCAAGCTGGCGGCGGGGTATATTCGCGGCATCCAGTCCAAGGGCGTAGCCGCCTGCCCGAAGCACTTTGCCGTCAACAGCCAGGAAACGCGGCGTATGGCGTCGGACTCCGTCGTGGACGAGCGCACCCTGCGGGAAATCTACCTGACCGGGTTTGAGATCGCCGTCAAAGAGGGGCATCCCCGCAGCATTATGTCGTCGTACAATCTTGTCAATGGCGAGTACGCCAACGAGAATCAGCATCTGCTCATGGATATTCTGCGCGGCGAGTGGGGCTTTGACGGCGCGGTCATCACCGACTGGGGCGGAAGCAACGACCACGCGCTGGGTGTGAAAAACGGCTCCACGCTGGAAATGCCCGCACCCGGCGGGGACAGCGTGCGCGAACTGTTGGCGGCGGTGGAAAGCGGAAAAATTTCTGAATCCGACATCGACGCCCGCTTGTCCGAATTGCTGCCGCTGGTGTTTGACACCAAGGCTGCGCTGGACGCCGCCCCGCGCGCGTTTGATGAGGCAGCCCATCATGCGCTTGCCCGCCGCGCCGCCGAGGAAAGCCTTGTGCTGCTGAAAAACGAGGGCGCTTTGCTGCCGCTGGCGGCGGGTACAAAAGTGGCTATTATCGGCGACTTTGCCAAGAATCCGCGCTATCAGGGCGCAGGCTCCAGCATGGTGAACTCCACGCAGGTGGATGTGCTGCTGGATAAGCTGATCGACTCCGCGGTGAACGTCATCGGGTATCAGCAGGGCTTTGACCGCCACGGCAAGCCGGATGCAGCCTTGCAAAAA
>CAKTAS010000076.1:0-8120 GCA_934529095.1 uncultured Gemmiger sp.
TTGGGGGTGGAAAGGTTCATCATATGGCTGAACTGCGCGATCGTAGGCTCGCCCAGCGCCATAATGACCTCCATGCAAAAGGATTCCACCGTCGTCAAGGTAGCTTCGCGGTCCTCAAAACGGCTGAAGATCTGCTTATAGAAATGCAGCTTGAATTTTGTGTATACCTGTCCGAACGTCTTATCCAGCATGGCGAGAATCCCCCTGTAGGTTGATGCCTGTATTATAGCACATTCTGCCATACAACGCCAGCCTTTTACGCATCGGCGATCACAAACATCAATTCAGCGTTGACCGCGCGCTCGCCGTCCACCCAGGCGGTTGCCTTGCCGATACCGACAGGACCGTGCTGCTCGGTCAGCTCACATTCCAGCGTCAACACGTCGCCGGGCAAAACCTGACGGCGAAAGCGGGCATTTTTGATGCCGCCGAACAGGGCAAGCTTGCCGCGGTTTTCCGGCAGGCTTAACGCCGCCACGGCACCGGTTTGGGCAAGTGCTTCCAGAATCAGCACCCCGGGCATGACCGGGTGCTGCGGAAAATGCCCCTGAAAAAACGGTTCGTCCCGGCTTACGCATTTGATGCCGCGCGCCCATTCGCCGGGGGTATAGTCCAGAATTTTATCCACCAAGGCAAAGGGATAGCGGTGCGGCAAAATGGTTTCGATCTCCGCCGCCGTCAGGGTGCGGGGCGGGTCATTGGGTGTACAGTGCATCTCTCAGCCCTCCCAGCGTTTGAACACCACGCAGGCGTTATGTCCGCCAAAGCCAAGGCTGTCGCTCATGGCGTAATCCACCTGCACGGCGCGCCCTTGGTTGGGGATGTAATCCAAGTCCAGCTCGGGGTCCGGCTGCTGCAGGTGGACGGTGGCGGGCAAAAAGGCATTGTACAAACTCAGCGCGGTAAATACGCCCTCGACCCCGCCCGCGCCGCCCAACAGGTGACCGGTCATCGACTTGGTGGAGGACACCGCCAGCTTGTAGGCGTGTTCGCCAAAAGCTGCCTTGATGGCTGCTGTTTCGCATCTGTCGTTTAAGTGCGTGGAGGTTCCGTGGGCGTTTATGTAGCCAATTTGTTCCGGCTCGACCCCGCCGTCTGCCAACGCCAGCCGCATACAGGCTGCGCCGCCTGTGCCGCCCGGTGCGGGGGCGGTGATGTGGTAGGCATCGCAGTTTGCGCCGTAGCCCACGACCTCGGCATAGATTTTAGCACCGCGCGCTTGTGCCGCGTCCAGTTCTTCCAACAGCAGCACGCCGCAGCCCTCCCCCATCACAAAACCGCTGCGCCGGGCGTCAAAGGGGATCGAGGCGCTTTCCGCATCGTCCGCCGTGCTGAGGGCTTTCATGGCGGCAAAGCCGCCCACACCCAGCGGGCTGATGCAGCTTTCGGTGCCGCCGCAGAGCATACGATCCTCGTAGCCGTCCCGGATCCGGTGAAATGCATCCCCGATGGCATTGGTGCCGCCCGCGCAGGCGGTGGTGGGGCAGCTGCACAGCCCCTGCAAGCCAAAGCGGATAGCGACCTGACCCGCCGCCATATTGCCGATGGACATCGGCACAAAATAGGGGCTGACCTTTTCAAAGCCCCGCTGCTGACCGCGGGCGTGTTCCTCCTCAATGGTGGGCAGCCCGCCGATGCCGCTGGAAAGGATGACGCCGAACCGTGCGCGCTCGGTGTCCTGCAGGGCAAGACCGCTGTCACGCACTGCTTCCTCGGCTGCCGCCACGGCAAACTGGGTAAACCGCGCCATCTTGCGGGCTTCGCGGCGGTCGATGCGCTCGGCAAGGTCAAAATTTTTGACCTCGGCCGCCAGCTTGACCTTGTAATCGGTGGTATCAAAGGCGGTGATCGGCGCAACCGCGCAGCGTCCCGCCTTTACGGCAGCCCAGCTTTCCGCCACCGTATTGCCCGTGGGGTTCACTGTGCCAAGACCCGTGATCACGACACGGCGTTTCTTTTGTGTATTCATAGCTTTTCCTCACATTCCCATACCGCCATCGACGCAGAGCACCTGCCCGGTAATATACCCGGACTGCTCCCCCGCCAGAAAAGCCACCGCCGCCGCGACGTCCTTGGTATCGCCGACTTTGCCTGCCGGGATGGACGCTGCCGCCGCAGCGCGGGCAGATTCCGGCATAGCGGCGGTCATATCGGTGTCAATAAAGCCGGGGGCAACCACATTGGCGGTAATATGGCGGGCGGCGTACTCCTTGGCAACGCTTTTTGTCAAACCAACCAGCCCTGCCTTTGCGGCGGCGTAGTTGGTCTGACCCGCGTTTCCGTGCAGCCCCACCACGCTGCTGATGCTGACGATGCGCCCATAGCGTTGGCGCATCATATAGCGGCTTGCCGCCTTGGTGCAGAAAAACGCGCCCTTCAGGTTGGTGGCAAGCACATTGTCAAAATCCGCTTCGGTCATACGCAGCATCAGGGTATCGGCGGTGATGCCCGCATTGTTGACCAGCACGTCGATGCGCCCCAAGGCTGCCACGGTGTCCTCCACCAGTTTTTGGCAGTTCTCCGGGCGGCGCACATCGGCTTGCAGCGTTACCGCCCTGACGCCAAGGGCACGGCAGGCGGCAGCGGTTTCCTCTGCGGCGGCGGCACTGCCCGCAAAATTGACGGCAATGTCCATCCCTTTTTCCGCCAGCGCTAAGCAGACGGCGCGCCCTATGCCCTTGGCACCGCCCGTAACCAGAGCGGCGCGGCGCAGATTTTCGTTTTGCGGCATCGTGTTACGCTCCTTTCCTTGTGCGAAGCAGCTGCTGCAGCTGCGCGGAGGTTTCCACCGGATAGCAGGAAATTGCACTTCCCACCGTCTTTTTTACAAACCCGGTCAGCACCTTGCCGGGACCGATCTCAATGGCGGTGTCCACACCCAGCTCGGCTAAGCGGCGCAGGGTGCTTTCCCACTGCACACCGGTTTGCACCTGCTTTTCGAGCAGGGCGGCCATGCTGTCGTTCTCGTTTTTCTCGTGTCCCAGGCAGTTAAAAAGGACCGGCATCTGCATCTGCGAAAAAGCAACGGACTTAAACTTCTCCCGCAGGGCATCCCCTGCCGGGTGCATCAGCGCGGTATGAAACGCCCCGCTGACCTTCAGCGGCAGGCAGCGCTTTGCGCCGGCGGTCAATGCCGCGACGGCGGCTTTGTCCACTGCTGCCTTGTCGCCGCCGATGACCAGCTGCCCGGGGCAGTTATAGTTGCAAATCTGCACCACACCCGCATCGGCAGCGGCATCGCAGCAGGTTTGCAGCGTCGGTGCCTCCAGCCCCAGAACAGCGGTCATCCCGCAGGGGCGCCCCGCCGCGGCAGCCGCCATCGCCTTACCGCGAAACGCCGTCAGGCTGACCGCCGTCTGCACATCGAACACCCCCGCGCACGCCAGCGCGGAGTATTCCCCCAAGGACAGCCCCGCCGCATAGTCCGGCACAATGCCCGCCTGCCGCAGCACGGCGGTAACACCGCAGGCAAACGCCGTCATACAGGGCTGGGTGTACTGGGTTCCGTTCAATATGCCCGCCGCATCGGTGAACATAACTTCCTTTATATCAAAATCCACCGCGGCAGCGGCTTGCTCCAGCACAGCGCGGAAAGCGGGGAAGTCCTCATACAGGTCCTTGCCCATACCGGCGTGCTGGCTGCCCTGCCCGGCGTATAAAAAAGCCAATTTCATAGGTGTATCTCCTTGTAAAGCCCGTCGATGCAGGTTTTTGCATCGCCCACCATCGCAGAAAAAATCTCTGCAACCGGGCGGACCTCCCGCAGCAGCCCGGCGATCTGCCCCGCCATCAGGCTGCCGTTGTCGGTATCGCCGTCAAACACGGCCTTGCGCAGGCTGCCCAAGGTAAACTGTTCCAGCGCCATTTTATCGGCACCGGCTTTTTCCTGCCGGACATACTCGCGGCTCATACGGTTTTTCAGCACGCGCACGGGGGTGCCGCCGATGCGCCCGGTCACAATGGTGTCGCTGTCGCGGGCTTTCAGCAGGGCGGACTTATAATTTTCGTGGATGGGGCATTCGGCGCTTGCCAGCAAACAGGTGCCGACCTGCACGCCGCAGGCACCCAGCGCCAGGGCGGCCGCCATTCCGCGCCCGTCAGCAATGCCGCCTGCGGCAATGACCGGCACGGAAACCGCATCAACGACCTGCGGCACCAGCGCCATCGTGGTCATTTCCCCCACATGACCGCCGCTCTCGGTACCCTCGGCAATGACGGCATCAATGCCCAGCGGTTCCAGATGCTTTGCCAAAACCACCGCCGCCACCACAGGGATGACCGTGATGCCCGCCGCCTTCCACATCGACATATACTTTCCGGGATTTCCTGCCCCGGTGGTAACGACCCGCACGCCTTCCTCGACAACGATTTTGGCAAACGCATCCGCCTGCGGGTGCATCAGCATAATATTTACGCCAAAGGGCTTGTCGGTCAGCGCACGGCAGCGGCGGATGTTTTCCCGCAGGGTGTCGGCGTCCATACCGCCGGAGCCGATCAGCCCCAGCGCCCCGGCGTTGGAGCAGGCAGCGGCAAATTCGCCCGTGGCGATGTTGGCCATACCGCCCTGAATGATGGGATATTTTGTGCCTAAAATTTCATTGAGCAGTTTCATTTTCTACCCTCATACGTCAGCAGCATCCCGCCCCAGCTCAGCCCGCCGCCAAAGCCGATGCAGGCTAAGGCTTGATGGGGCTGCAGCAAACCGTTTTCCTCCATTTCATGCAGGGCAATCGGGATGCTGGCGGCGCCTGTGTTGCCGTGACGATCCATATTCTTGTAAAATTTTGACGATTCTGCGTGCAAATGCTTGATACAATGGTCAATGATGCGGCTGTTTGCCTGATGGCACACGACCCAGTCAAGGTCCTCCAGCGTCATCCCGCTGCTTGTCAGCACGGTTTGCAGGCAGCGCGGCATAGCTTCCACCGCAAAGCGAAAAACCGCCCGCCCGTCCATGGTGATGGGTGCGGCATCCCGGGCAGCCGTGCCGCCCACACGGATGGCATCGCCGCCCCGCGCACCCAAGGTTACGGCAAACGGGGCATCCTCGCCCAAGGCAAAGACCGCCGCCCCGGCGCCGTCACCAAACAGCACACAGGTGGTGCGGTCGGTCGGGTCCATCAGGCGGGAAAGCACCTCGCACCCGATCACCAGCGCATAGCGTCCGCCCAGTGTACCCAGCAGCCCGTGGGCTGTGGCGGCGGCATACAAAAAGCCGGAACAGGCCGCGTTCACATCAAAGGCGGGGCAGGTTTCCGGCAGATGCAGCGCCGCCTGCACGCGGCAGGCGATGCCGGGCGTGAGCGTAGGGGACGAAAGCGTTGCCGCAACACAGCAGGCAATATCGCTTGGCGCAAGACCGCTGCGTTCCAAAGCCTGACGCGCGGCGGCTATCGCCAAGGTGGCGGCGTCCTCGCTTTCGGTGCAGTAATAGCGTTGGCGGATGCCCGTGCGGGTCGTGATCCATGCATCATCGGTGTCCACCTGGCGGCACAAGTCCTCATTCGTCACCACGCGACCGGGCAGCGCCCCGCCGGTGGATAGCAGCTGCAAACCTTTCATCTGCTCCTCATTTCTCCGATACGTCGATATTTTTTATACCGCTGGTCAGCCAACGCCTTGCGGCTCATCCTGCACAGGACGGCAAGGTGGGCTGCTATGGCAGCGTCCATTCTGCTGAAAAGCAGCTGCCGCCCGCGCTGTGCACCGCCCAGCGGTTCGGGGATGATTTCTTCCACGATCCCGTCCGCGTACAGGTCCTGCGCCGTCAGCTTCATCATGGCACAGGCTTCCCCGCTGCGGGAGGCATCCTTCCACAAAATGCTGGCGAACCCCTCGGGGCTGAGTACCGAATACACGGCGTTTTCCAGCATCAGAATATGGTTGGCAACGCCCAGCCCCAAGGCACCGCCGCTGGAGCCTTCCCCCGTGACGATGGTCAGCACAGGGACGGTCAGACCGCTCATCTCCATCAGGTTGCGGGCAATGGCCTCGCCTTGTCCGCGCTCCTCGGCATCCTTGCCGGGGTACGCGCCGGGGGTGTCCACAAAGGTAATGATGGGACGCCGGAATTTCTCTGCCTGCTTCATCACGCGCAAAGCCTTGCGGTACCCCTCCGGTCCCGGCATACCAAAGTTGCATTGCAGGTTTTCTTCCAGCGTAGCTCCCTTGCGATGCCCCAAAACCGTGACGGGCATCCCATGAAATCGCGCAATACCGCACAAAATGGCGGCATCCTCCTTGCATTGGCGATCCCCGCACTGTTCAAAGAAATCGGTAAACAGTGCGTCAATGATCTCGCCGATATGCGGGCGATCCGGGCGGCGTGCCAGAAAAACACGATCCTCCGGCGTCAGCGCGGTGCAGCGCTGCAGGATTTTGTCCTCCTGCTCTGAAAGCTCTGCCAGCGCGGCGGCGTGGCGGGTCGTGTCGGTCATTTCCTCGTCGTCGGCACGGCTGCACAGCGCCGCCATTTCTGCGTCCAGCGGTTCCAGCTGCTGTAAAACTTCCTTGATCATCGGCATTTCCTCCCTTGCGTGTGGAGCTGCAAGATCTGCGTCAGGACCGCCTTCATTTCGGTGCGCGGCACGACCTTGTCCACAAAGCCGTGCTGCAGCTGAAATTCGCTGCGCTGGAAACCATCGGGCAGCTTTTCGCCGATCGTCTGCTCGATCACGCGCGGTCCGGCAAAGCCGATCAGTGCGCCCGGCTCCGCCAGCGTGATATCGCCCAAGCTGGCAAAGCTGGCGGTAACGCCGCCGGTGGTGGGGTTTGTCAGCACGCTGATGTACAGCCCGCCGCCGCTGCTGAACCGTTCCAGCGCGGCGCTGGTTTTTGCCATCTGCATCAGGCTGAAAATGCCCTCCTGCATACGCGCCCCGCCGCTGGCGGAAAATATGACCAGCGGCAGATGTTTATCGGCGGCGTACTCTATGGCGCAGGTGATTTTCTCTCCCACAGCGGTGCTCATACTGCCCATAAAAAAGCGGCTGTCCAGCACCGCCACCACCGTTTGCACGCCCCCGATTTTTCCCGTTGCCGTAACGGCAGCTTCTTTCAGCCCGGTCTTGACCGCGGCGACTGCCAGTTTTTCCTTGTAATCCGGAAAGTGCAGCACGTCCTGCGGGGCTATGTCGGGGTTCAGCTCCTTAAACGTCCCGTGATCCAAAACCGTACTGAGCCGGTAATAGGCGCCGATTGCCAGATGCACCCCGCAGTTGGGGCAGACATACTGACTTTTGACCCAAACCTGCCGGGTGGCACGGCGCCCGCATTTTTTGCACTCGGCAAATTGCGGCGGCTCCCAGTTGGGTGCGGCGGTACCGGCATCGCGGCGAGCCTTCAGCTGAAAGCTGCGTTCCTGCAGGCTCGTCGGGAACAGCTTTTCGATGGCGCTCATTCCGCCTTACCCTCAGGCTGCCCGCGCGGACAGGTAGTTGAAGATGTCGCCCACGGTCTTGAGGCTGCCCAGATCCTCGTCAGCGATGGAAACGCCGAACTTTTCCTCAAAAGCCATATTCAGCTCCACCGCGTCCAGACTGTCCGCCTGCAGATCATCGGTCAGGCTGGCTTCCATGGTCACCTTGTCCGCGTCACAGCTCAGGGTGTCAACAAATACTTCCTTCAAATCTTCAAAGTTCATGGTTTGTACCTCGTATTATTTACCTAAATTTATTGACCTAAATTGTCAATGGAGCCATTATAGCACATATATTTGATATGTCAATAATATTTAGGTAAATATTTTTACTTATTTTTTGTGGTGCCGCTTCTCTGTCCCGTATGCTGCGCCGCCCGGCGCGAAATTTTGCGAATTATTGCCCCCAAACACGAAATAAGGTATTTCCCTTTCTGCCGCAGCTGCTGTATAATGTAAGCAGGACATTCTGACCGGATACATACGGAAAGGAGATGCACAGAATGAATCATTCTTCTATGGCAGACTATGAGCAGCGCCATATTGCGACCCTGCGCAGCAATTTGGCGGGCTGCACCGTGCTGCTGAAAAAGGACGGCAGCTTTCCGCTGGAAAGCCCCTGCACGCTGGCCGCTTACGGCAGCGGCGTGCGCCGTACCATCAAGGGCGGCACCGGCTCCGGCGAGGTAAATTCGCGTTACAG
>CAKTAS010000077.1:0-8113 GCA_934529095.1 uncultured Gemmiger sp.
TCGCGGCAGACGATGGTGTTTTTGCCGTTGCGGCGGCGATATTCGGCGGCAAGCGCCTGCACCTCGGTGTAGGTGGCGGTTTTTTGGGCGGGGTCGTCGCTGCCGTAGAGGGTGCTTAGCACAAACGTGATGCCGGAAAACGCACCGCAGACCTCCCGCAGACGTCCGAATCCGCCGCCGAAGCCGGAGGACATCCGCGCGGCCTGGGATTCGGTCATATGCATAACGGGGGCAAAGGCTATCGCCACGCACTGGGCGCAGTTGTAGCCTTTAAAAAAGGTTTCGTAGGCTTTATCGCCGTAAATGGACATAAGATTCCCTTCAATTTCTGGCGCGGTACCGCCGATAAAGCGGCACGCCGTGCCTTGTAGTATTGTCATCATACCACAAAGCGATGCTAAGGAAAAGGCTTTTTTAATTTTTTGTTAAAATGTGCCGAAACAGTTGCACTTTGCTGCAAAGAGTGCTAAACTGTCATTAGCAGTTAAAATAACAGAGTGCTAATATCAAGATAAAAGCGAGGTCATATTCTATGGCAATGCGTCAATTCAAAGCCGAAAGCAAAAAACTGATGGACTTGATGATCAACTCCATCTATACCAACCGTGAGATTTTCCTGCGCGAGCTGATCTCCAATGCGTCGGATGCCTGCGACAAGCGCTATTTCAAGAGCCTGACGGACACCGAGATGGGCATCACCAAGGCAGATCTGAACATCCACCTGTCTGCCGACAAGGACGCCCGCACCCTGACCATCACCGATAACGGCATCGGTATGACCAAGGAGGAGCTGGAAAAGAACCTTGGCACCATCGCCAAGTCCGGCTCTTTGGATTTTAAGACCGAAAACCAGAGCGATAACATCGACATCATCGGTCAGTTCGGCGTGGGCTTCTACTCTGCCTTTATGGTCGCCAAAAAGGTCACCGTCGTTTCCCGCGCACAGGGCGCTGACGAGGCTTGGAAATGGGAATCCAAGGGCGCGGAGGGCTACACCCTGACCGCCGCCGACAAGCAGGACGTCGGCACGGAAATCACGCTGGTGCTGAAGGACGACACCGACACCGAGAATTACAGCGAGTATCTGGACGACTACACGCTGGCAAATCTTGTGAAGAAATACAGCGACTATATCCGCTTCCCCATCACGATGTATCGTGAAAAATCCCGCCAGAAGCCCAAGCCCGAGGACGCCGGGGACGACTACAAGCCCGAGTACGAAACCTACACCGAGCTGGAAACCCTGAACAGCATGGTGCCGATCTGGAAGCGCGCCAAGAGCGAGGTCAAGGACGAGGATTACAACGAGTTCTACAAGAATAAGTTTATGGATTACTCCGACCCGCTGCGCGTCATCACCAGCCGCACCGAGGGTACCGCAACCTACACCGCCCTGCTGTTTGTCCCCAGCCGCACCCCCTACGACTACTACACCAAGGAGTACGAGAAGGGTCTGGCGCTGTATGCCTCCGGCGTTATGATCATGGAAAAATGCGCCGACCTGCTGCCGGACTATTTCAGCTTTATCAAGGGCGTTGTGGACAGCGAGGATCTGAGCCTGAACATCAGCCGTGAAACCCTGCAGAAGGACAGCCAGCTCAAGCTGATCCGCAATTCTTTGGAAAAGAAGATCAAGAACGAGCTGCACGCCATGCTGGTCAACGACCGCGAGAAGTACGAAACCTTCTGGAAGAGCTTTGGTCGCCAGATTAAGTTCGGCATCTACGGCGATTACGGTATGCACAAGGACCTGCTGGGCGATTTGCTGATGTTCTTCTCTGCCAAGGAGCAGAAGCTGGTCACGCTGGACGAGTATATCGAGAAGATGCCCGAGGGTCAGAAGTGCATCTACTTTGCTGCCGGTGACGACACCGACCGCTTGGGCAAGCTGCCCAACGCCCAGCTGGTGCTGAGCAAGGGCTACGACCTGCTGCTTTGCACCGAGAATGTGGATGAATTCTGCCTGCAGATGATGCAGAACTACAAGGAGAAGGAATTCAAGAACATCAACTCCGGCGATTTGGGTCTGGAAACCGAGGACGAAAAGAAAGCCGCCGAGGAAACCGCCACCGAGAACAAGGACTTGTTTGAGGAAATCAAGACGGCGCTGAAGGGCAAGATCAAGGATGTCAAGGTCAACCCGACCCTGCAGGAGCATCCCGTCACGCTGTCCAGCGAGGGCGGCATCTCGATGGAGATGGAAAAGGTGCTGCGCCGTATGCCCAACAGTGAGGGCGTGGAAAGCACCAAGGTGCTGGAGCTGAACCCCAACCACACCGTGTTTGCCGCGCTGAAAGCTGCCCACGAGGCGGGCGACACCGAAAAGGTCAACCACTATGCCGAGCTGCTGTACGATCAGGCGCTGCTGATTGCCGGTCTGCCCATTGAGGACCCTGTGGCTTACGCCCAGCTGGTCTGCGGCTTGATGAAGTAACACCGCAAAATTTGAGCTGTGTCCCCTTTGGAGGACACAGCTTTTTTTGTTGCCAAACGATGCCCGCTGCGCTATACTATAATTATAAATATTATCAACATTTTCAGGGGGATATACTATGACCGCCAACGCCGCCGATTTTGCCGGGAACGCCTGCGGGCGCCGCTATGAAAAGGAACTGGAAACGCATTTCCGCGATTGCCTGCTGTTTTATCTGGATGGACGCATCCGGTTTGAGCGCTATTGCTACGGCGAGGCGGCGTGTCTGGTGTTCAGCGTATGGGCGCACGGTCTGGACGCCGACGGCAATATTTTGTGGGATAAAGAGCCGGAATTTGAAAGCCAGAAAACCGCCCTGCCCCGCCGCCTGACGGATATCCAGGAGGACGGACGCGCCCTGCAGTTTGACGGCGCGTTTAAGCGCTATGTGCAGACCGAGGAATTTGCCTTGGACAAGCCCAACGGCTACGGCAAGTGGAAGGTCTTTTGGCTGAAACACAGAAAATAAAAAAATCGGGAGCCGTGAAAGGCTCCCGATTTTTTATGCATACAGCTCTTTTTTGGCAAGCCGTAAGGCTTTGCGCAGGGGTCGGTACAAAAACAGCATCAGCACAAAGTTGCCGACGCCGTGCATAGCGTCATAGGAAAGCCCGCTGAGCCACCAGCTCAGCGCAAAGGCGGGGGTCTTGGCGACCAGATACACCGCCGCGCACAAGCCGCCGAAGCACCGCCCGTACACGCCGCTGAACACTGCCCACAGCAGAGCGCTATCCATACGGCGCAGCAGCCATGCCAGCAGCGCCAGCAGGTACCAGATGTACAGATACATTGCCCACCAAAGACCAAACCCGTACAAAACGCCCTGCAGCAGGATAAACACCGTGATCGCACCCGGCGTTTCCCGCGGAAGCTCCAGCGCGAACAGAACGATCAGCAGGGTCACGGGTTCCAGATTGGGCAGCCCGCTCATAATTTGCTTGCTGACAACCAGCAGCGCTCCCATAAGACCGCTAAGCACCAACCGCTGCAATTTGCGGTGGTTGGCTTGCTTACTTCGTGTAGGTGAAGGCATAGCTGTCGCCGTTGTGCAGCTCGATGTCGGCAACACCGACGGTGGTCATCTCACCGGCGGCATCGGTCAGGCACCACCAAGCGCCGTCCGCATCGTAGTCGGCGGTGATGCCGTTGACGGTGGTCACAAAGCCGGCAGCGGCTTCTTCCTCGCTGATGACACCGGCAGCAGCCAGCGCATCGCTGAGCTTCTCGCCCTCGGTGATGGACAGGGCAATCTCGGTGGAGTTGCCGTCGGCATCCACGACGGTAAAGGTGGCTTCGGCAGCAGCCTCAGAGGATTCTTCGCCGGAAACAGCCTCGGAAGAAGCAGTTTCGGAAGAAACGACCTCGGAAGAAACGGCCTCGGAAGAAGCGCTCTCAGAGGCGGCGGAAGAGGCGCTGCTGCCGCAGGCGGCGAGCAGGCAGGCAGCCAAGGTCAGGCTGGCGATGGCAGAAATCAATTTTTTCATTTGTAGAATCTCCTTACATACACTTTCGCGGGTGGGAAATCCAACCGCAGGCTGTATTATACCACGCACCCCTACAAAAAGCAAGGCAAAAATTTGTTAGGTTTGCACAAAACCCGCCGGGCGCTGTCCCCTGCCCGAACCCTGCCGAAACTGCCGCGCACCGCTGTGAAAGCCCCTTTGTATTTTGCGCAGACAGGTGTATTTTTGACAAAATTTGGCAGGGTGACAAAAACCACAAATTTATTTTGCAAACTACTTGACAAAATCAAGTAACAAGGCTATACTGTGAAAATGAAAGGAGATGAACGTCCAACTGCCATGTTTCAAAAAACACTTTCGTATTACGTCGCTATGCTGTACCGCAGCTTTTCCGCTTTTACCGGCGAGCGCCTGCAAAAGGTGGGGCTGAATTTCGGGCTTTTGTTTTTTATTGTGTACATCGGCAAAAAGCCGGGCTGCACCCCGTCGGAACTGACCAAGCAATTGGCGCTTGACTGGGGACACAGCCAGCGATGTGTAAACCGATTGGTAGCGGACGGTTTTGTTACCAAAGAAAAATCCGGACGCCATTATCTGCTGCATCTGACCGAGCGCGGGCAAGAGGCTTTTGAAGCCGCCCACCGTGTGTTCTTTGATTGGGACAGCACCTTTATGACGAATCTTAACGCAGAGGAAAAAGAACAACTGCTTGCATTACTGCAAAAAGCAGCACAGGAGGTACCGCATCATGTACGAAACGATTCAGAGTCCTGTTAATTACGGCGGTTTGCAGCTGAAAAACCGCATCATTTTTGCGCCGACGACCTTCGGGCTTTCGGACGAGGAATATTTTGAAAAAATGCGCCGCATCGCCGAAGGCGGCTGCGCCATGATCATCGTCGGTGATGTGCCGGTAGGCAAAAGTACCTTTGAAAAGTCCCTGTTTGACAAAAAGGGCTTCGCCTACTACCAGAAGCTGACCGAAATTGCCCACAGCAACAACTGCCGCATCTGCGCACAGCTGCACCAGTCGGATTCCAATATGCTGGCCATGCTGAAATATGTACCCGGCGTGCTGACCAAAAAAATCTCTATGCAGGAGCTGCGCCCGCTGCTGAACAGTGAGGTCGCGCCCTACATTTCTAAATTGTCGGTAAAGAAAATTAAGAAAATCACCGACGGCTTCGGCAAGGCTGCCGTGCTGGCGGTCAAGGCCGGGTTTGATATGGTGCAGGTGCATGGCGACCGTATGTGCGGCAGCTTCAGCTCCACCGTGTTCAACAAGCGCACCGACGAGTACGGCGGCAGCGCCGAAAACCGCGCCCGCTTTGCCGTGGAGGCAGTCAAGGCAATCCGCAGCCGCCTGCCGGAGCTGCCCATTGACTACAAGCTTGCCGTCCGGCAGGAAAACCCGCACTACGGCAACGCCGGTGTGCTGGAGGAGGAGCTGGGCATCTTTGTGCCGATGCTGGTGGATGCCGGTGTTACCAGCTTCCACGTCGCGCTGGCAAACCACTCCAGCCTGGAGGACACCATCCCCCCTGCCAACCACCCGTATTTCAAGGGGCAGGGCTGCTTCCTGAAATTCTGCGATGAGGTGCGTAAGTATACCGACAAGCCCATCACCGGTGTGGGCGGTCTGACTGACCCGGATTTTGTGGAGGAACAGCTTGCTTCGGGGCGCATTACCTGCGCCGCGATGAGCCGCCAGCTGTTGGCTGACCCGGCATGGCCCAACAAGGTCGCCGCCGGAGATTGCAAGGAAATCCACCGTTGCGTCCGCTGCAACAAGAAGTGCCTCGGCGGCTTGCAGCAGCACCAAGGCACGCACTGCATTTATGAAAAGAGGTAATTATGAAAACTTCCATCGTGTACAGCAGTAAGACCGGCAACACCCGGCAACTGGCGGATGCCATTGCCGCCGCCCTGCCGGAAAACGACATCCTGTATACCGGCGCACCGTGTGAAGCCGCGCTGGCAGCCGACCGTCTGTTCATCGGTTTTTGGACGGATAAGGGCAGCTGCAGCAGCGAAATTTCCGCTTTTTTGAAAACCGTCAAGGGCAAGCAGGTCTTCCTGTTTGGCACGGCGGGGTTCGGCGGGGATGCCGCCTATTTTGACAAGGTACTTAGCGCTGTCAAAAAGCATCTGGACGGCAGCAATACGCTGCTGGGCAGCTATATGTGCCAAGGCAGAATGCCGCAGTCTGTGCGCGATCGTTATGTAAAAATGAAGGCAAGTCCCCTGCCGATGCCCAACGTGGATATGCTGATCGAAAACTTTGACCGTGCCGCCACCCACCCGGATGCAGAGGATCTGCAAAAGGTAAAGGACGCTGTGGCACAGCTGTAAACCGCGAAACCATACCCTGCCGCCTGTGAGTTTACCGGCGGCAGGGTATTTTTGCACCTTGCGCCGGGCAAAACAAATCATAAAATCGAACGCATTATCCGCAAAAAAATCCTTATGGGCGCCGGGCTGCCTGTGCTAGAATGAGATTAGAAACAGAAAAGGAGAATCATTATGGCACAATTTGTAAAGCTGAACCCCGAAGCCCTGCAGCCGCTGCGCACTGTGGATGCGCGGCTGGTTTCCTATGACGTCGAGATGGCGGAAGTTACCGGCGGTACCTTTTGGAAAGCCTACACCCCCGCCCAGATTGCCGGTGAGGAGGATTTTGTGCTGAAAAAGGGTCCGGCTGGTCAGATGATGGACAAGAACGCCCTGATGCAGTATTATGATCCCATCAACCTGTATGACGAAAAGCTGCGCAAGCTCGCCAAGGAAATCGGTCCTGCATGGGTGCGCGTTTCCGGCACATGGGCGACCAAGACCTACTACGATTTTGACGGTCACACCGGCGGTCAGGCACCCGAGGGCTACGATGCCGTTCTGACCCGCGCACAGTGGCTGGGCGTGCTGGATTTCTGCAAGGAGATCGGCGCCAAGCTGCTGATCAGTGTGGCGGACTGCGATGGTCTGCACCACGCCGACGAGCCTTGGAACCCCAGCCAGGCAGAGCAGATTTTTGCCCTGAGCAAGGAGTACGGCAAGCCCATTGATGCTGCTGAGTTCGTCAACGAACCGCATATGCTGCAAATTTCCGGCTGCCCCAAGGGCTACACCTCCGAGCTGTTCGCCAAGAACCATGATATTTTCGCCCGCTGGCTGCGCGAAAACTACCCCGACTGCCTGCTGGTCGGCACCAGCGCCTCCGACGGTATGCCCGTCAGCGACCCGACCTATACGTCCGACAAGCCGGCGTTCAACTTCCTGCCGACCGTCCCGCTGGACAGCCTGATGCAGCCCATGCAGGAGAAGCTGGATGTGTTCAGCTACCATTATTATAACGGCGTTTCCGAGCGTCTGAAGGCGGTTATGCCGTCCAACTACTGGAAGCCCGACCGCGCCCTCAGCGAGGAGTATCTGGCTGTCGCTTTGGATCTGGCACGCCTGCACGGCGAGAAGCGCGACACCTACTGTCCCGGCGCCCAGATGTGGGTCACCGAGTCCGGCGATGCGGGCGGCGGCGGCACGACGTGGGCTTCGACCTATCAGGACGTTTTCCGCACGCTGAACGAGCTGGGCAGCTTTGTGACCGTTACCGATGGCATCATCTTCCACAACACGCTGGCATCCAGTGACTACGGCTACCTGAGCCACACTACCTTTGACCCGCGCCCCAACTACTTTGCGGTTGTGCTGTGGAACCGCATTATGGGCCATACCGTCTATGACACCGCCGAGCCGATCCGCGAGGGTGCGCACGTCTATGCACATTCGCGCGCCGATGGCAAGCCCGGCGCTGCCTACCTTGTCATCAACAACAGCAAGACCGATGCCACCACCGTCACCCTGCCCAAGGCGGCGGAGGTGTATCAGCTTTCCGCCGAAAGCCTGCGTGCTGGTACGATGCTGTGCAACGGCAAGCCGCTGGTTCTGGGCGAGGGCAACACCATGCCCGATATGTCCCCCGCTGCCGCCGCTGCCGGTGAGTTGGTTCTGCCCGCCGCCACCTGCACCTTTATTGTGCTGTAAATCCGCCCAAAAAAGCAAGCCGAGAGAAATTCCCGGCTTGCTTTTTGTTTGTCAAAAAGGCTTTTTCCGGACAGTAATGTAGGGGCGGCATATATGCCGCCCGCCGCCACAGCCCGGATATTACGATATATCGCGGGTA
>CAKTAS010000078.1:0-7918 GCA_934529095.1 uncultured Gemmiger sp.
GGACACCGTCGCCTATGCCGACAGCGCCAAAACCGAAAAAGAGCGCGTGATGGTTTACACCGCCAAGCTCAGCAGCACGGGACACCTGCTGCTGACGGACGGCACCGAGACGCCGTATCTGCCCACCTACGCCGCCGATGGCAAGACGCTGAACGGTGCGGCGCGGGACGCCAATTATACCGCCCCGCTGGCAGAAACCGCCTGGCGCACGCCGGGCATCAACCGTATGGCGCTGGCGCACCGCACCGATGCCGCGCCGCCGACAGCCGCAGACCCTGCAGCGGAAGCCCCGACGGAAGAAATTTCCTCTGTGGCGAGTTCTGCGCCCGGTTCGGAATCCACGGTAAGCTCGGAATCGACAGGGGAATCGGGTTCGGAATCCAGTTCTGAATCCTCTTCCGGTTCGGAGTCCACTTCCGGTTCTGAATCTTCTTCGGGTTCTGAATCTACTTCCGGTTCGGAATCCACTTCCGGTTCTGAATCTTCTTCCGGCTCGGAATCTTCTTCCGGTTCGGAGTCTACTTCCGGTTCTGAATCCACTTCCGGCTCGGAATCTGCTTCCGGTTCGGAGTCCACTTCCGGCTCGGAATCTTCTTCTAGTTCGGAATCCTCTTCCGGTTCGGAGTCGTCCTCTGCGCCGACCCCGACACCCACCCCCACCGACCCCACTGCCGACTGGCCCGCAGAGATCCCGGCAGCCGAGCTGGCAGGCTACGGCTTTGCGGTGGAAAGCACCGAAACCATCATTTACGAATACACCGGCTGGAACGATATCGATGGTGTAGCGTACTATTACGACCCGGCGACCCATCAGCCGGTCACCGGCAACCAGGTGATTCAGGGTGATGTGTACACCTTTGGCGCTGACGGTGCCTTGAACCGCACCGCCCGCGGCATTGATGTCTCCAAATATCAGGGCGTTATCGACTGGAACGCCGTCAAGGCGGACGGCATCACCTTTGCCATCATCCGCGTGGGCTACCGCGGCTACGGCAGCGGCGCACTGGTCGAGGACTCGCGGTTCCGCGCCAACATCCAAGGCGCAACGGCGGCGGGGCTGAAGGTCGGCGTCTACTTCTACAGCCAGGCTGTTGACGAGGCAGAGGCTGTCGAGGAAGCCAGTATGGTGCTGAGCCTTTGCGCCGGGTACGGCCTGCCGGTGGGCGTCTACTACGACACCGAAAAGGTCGCCGGGGACACCGGACGCGCCGATGGCATCAGCGCCGCCCAGCGCACCGCCAACGCCGTGGCGTTCTGCGAAACCATCCGCAACGCCGGTTACACGGCGGGCGTTTACTCCTACGCAAGCTGGTTCTACAATGCGCTGAACTTTGCCAACATCAGCAAGTACCGCATCTGGATCGCCCAGTACCGCGACACGCTGAGCTTTAACTACCATTACAACATCTGGCAGTACACCAGCACCGGCACGGTAAACGGCGTACCCAAACCCGTGGATATGAATATCGGCTGACAAAAACCCGCCCTCCCCATTTTGGGGAGAGCGGGTTTTGCTTTCGGTTACTTTGGTGCGGGCTGTGCGCCGGGCAAAAGGGTCACAACATCGCGCAAAAGGGTCAGCGGGCTTTCGCCGCGCTGTACGCGCAGGCTAAAATACGGGCGACCCATCGCGTTGTACAGCACGCGGTGGGGGAACTGCTCCATAATCGCGCCCAGCTGGCGCGGTCCCACAATGTCGCTGTACAAAATCAGCTGGTCGCCGCGCTGCACGATCTCCGCAATGCCGACACGGGCGGCGGTCACGCGCACCAGCGAAACATCCACCAGCCCCTGCACGCTCTTGGGCGGATCGCCGTAACGGTCGATCAATTCATCCAGCACATCCTCGGCATCGGCGGGGGTTTCAATGGCGGCAATGCGTTTGTACGCCTCAATGCGCCCGGCTGCATCGGGGATGTAATCCTCCGGCAAAAAGGCGTCGATGGAAATATCCACCAGACAGTCGCTTTTGTCGGGTGCGGGCGGCTCGCCGCGTGCGGCGCTGATCGCCTGCCCCAGCATTTTTACATACAGATCGTAGCCCACGGCTTCCATATGCCCGTGCTGGCTGTGTCCCAGCAGGCTGCCCGCGCCGCGTATCTGCAAATCGCGCATGGCAATGCGGAAGCCGGAGCCGAAGGAGGTAAACTCCCGTATGGCAGAAAGCCGCTTGGCGGCGATCTCGGTCAAGACCTTATCGCGGGTAAAGGTGAAGTAGGCATACGCCTTGCGGGAGGAACGCCCCACCCGCCCGCGGATCTGGTACAGCTGGCTAAGCCCCATACGGTCGGCATTTTCAATGATCAGCGTGTTGCAGTTGCGCACGTCCACGCCGGTTTCGATCAGGGTGGTGCAGACCAGAACGTCGATTTCGTTGTCCAGCAGCTGCTGCCAGACCGAGGAGATCTGCTCCTCGGTCATTTTGCCGTGGGCAATGCCGATGCGCGCACTCGGCACCATCTGCCCGATGCGTGCGGCGCAGGCGTCAATGGTTTCCACGCGGTTGTGCAGGTAGTACACCTGCCCGCCGCGCGCCAGCTCCTTGCGGATCGCCTCGGCCACAATGCCCGCGTCATATTCCAGCACATAGGTTTCGATGGGCTGGCGCTCAAAGGGCGGCTGCTCGATCGTACTCATATCCCGTATGCCTGAAAGCGCCATATTCAGCGTGCGCGGAATGGGCGTGGCGGACAGCGTCAGCATATCCACACCGATGAAATTCTCTTTCAGTTTTTCCTTGTGCTTTACGCCGAAACGCTGCTCCTCGTCAATGATGACCAGTCCCAAATCCTTGAACTTCACATCATCCGAAAGCAGCCGGTGGGTACCCACCACAATGTCCACGGTGCCGTCTTTTAAGCCGCGCAGCGTTTCTTTTTGCTCCTTGGCGCTGCGGTAGCGGCTCAACAGCCCAATGCGGATGGGGAAGGACTCCATACGCGCAATGGCGGTATTAAAATGCTGCCACGCCAGAATGGTCGTGGGCGCTAAGATGGCGCACTGCTTGCCGCCCATCACGCACTTGAACGCCGCACGCAGGGCAACCTCGGTCTTGCCCACGCCGACGTCGCCGCACAAAAGGCGATCCATCGGGTAGGGCTGCTCCATATCGTGCTTGATGTCGGCGGCGCAGGTCAGCTGGTCGGGGGTTTCGTCGTAGGCAAAGCGCTGCTCAAAATCCCCCTGCCAGGTGTCGTCGGCGGGGAAGGCGTGACCCTTTGCCTGCTTGCGACGGGCGTACAGCTCGATCAGCTCCTTCGCCATCGCCTCGGTGGCAGCCTTGACCCGCTTGCGCGTCTTGATCCAGTCGCCGCCGCCAAGGCGGCTTAGCTTGACATTGTCACTGTCGCCGGGCGCGGTATAGCGCGAAAGCAGGTCCAGCTGGGTGACCGGCACATACAAGACGTCCTTTTTGTCGTACTGGATGCGCAGGTAGTCCTTGGTCACGCCCTGCACGGTCATACGCTGGATGCCCGCATAGCGACCGATGCCGTGGTTCTGGTGTACGACCAGATCGCCCTCGGAAATTTCACTCAGGCTGTTCAGGGTGTCCTTGCTGCGCTTTTTCTTTTTCTGCACGCTGCTCACGCCAAAGGCGCGGGCGGTGATCACGGCATATTTGGCAAACGGCAGGCTGCACCCGGCACTCAACTGCCCGGGCAGCACCTGCACCAGCCCGGCAGCAGGCGCGGCGGCAGCATCGGTGGTGACCTGCAAGCCGTGGGTGCGCAGGTCGTTGGCAAGACCGGCTGCCGCGCGGGCAGTACCTGCCATCACAGTCACGGCGGCACCGCCACTGCACAGCGGGTTCACATCCTCCAGCAGGGCGGCGACCTCGCCGCCCCACGCGGGCAGGGTGTGCGCGGGCGCATTGACCACGATTTTCAAGGGGATATCCGGCATACTGCGCACAAAATTTTCGGCGCAGATGGTGGGGTACCGCCCGGTCTGCGCCCACAGCCACGCGGCGTTGGCGTACAAATCGCCCAGCCCGGCAGCCAGCACGCCGTCCTGCAGCAGGGCGGCAAGTTCCTCGCCCCGGCGGAAATCCGCCGCGCGCTGGGCTTCCTTTACGGAGGCAGGCTCCTCAAAAATCAACAGCGGTTCGTCCAGATAGTCCAGCACAGTGGCGGGTTCGGGATAGCGCACGGCGAGATATTTGTCCATATTCACCGGCATGACCCCGGCGTCCAGCTGGTTAAGCTCGGGGGCAAGGCAGCTTTCCAGTGCGGTGCGCTTTTTGCCGCGCTGCTTTTTCAAAAAAGCGCGCAGCAGCTCGGCGGCAGCGGGCGGCGCGCCCAGCAAGACCTCCCGCGCAGGGCTGACGTATATTTTGGAAATGCTCTCGTCCCGGCGCTGGGTAGCAAGGTCAAAGGTGTGCAGGGTGTCGATCTCGTCGCCCCAAAACTCCATACGCACGGGCTGTTTCATATCGGGGGCGTAAATATCCACAATGTCGCCGCGCACCGAAAACTGCCCCGGTCCGTCCACTTGGGCGCGGCGGGTGTACCCGGCGCCGTACAAAAGCGCGGTCAGTTCCTCGCGCGGCAGGGTGTCCCCGGCGTGCAGCGTGCGGGTGTTGGCGCAAAAATCCGCGCGCGGGGTGGTGTACTGGGTCAGCGCTTCCTGCGGCACGCAGACGGCGCGCAGCCGCCCACCCACAAGGTCGCCCAGAACGCTCAGGCGGCGGTACTCGTACTCGCGCCCGGTGCCTTCGATGGGGCGCAGCAGATAATCCCGCGCGGGGAACACTGCCGCCGGGATGCCCAGCACGTTCAAGTCGCCCGCAAAACGGGTTGCTTCCGCTTCGCCGGGGGTCACGATGCACAGGGGTGCGCCCGTGTGCCGCGCCAGCGCCGCGTACACCATGGCACGCCCGGCGCCGGGTATGCCAAATAAGGCGCAAGCCCCCGGTGTGCCGAGCGCCTGCGCCAGTTTGGTAAATTCCTGTGTTTTGGCAAAAAGTTGGTCAAACATAACGGTTATTCCAGATATTGCTTGCAAAGCCAGCCGTACTTGTCGTTGTACTGCACCACGACCCAGCTGCCGTCGGCGTTGCTGCCCAGTGCGGTCACGGCGGTACCCATGGGGATCTGCGCGACCTTGTCAAAGTCGGTGCCGGGACCTGCCCGCAGGTTCATATTGGCGTCGGCGGGGGTCTTGTAGCCGGGCTGCTGCCCCTGCGCAAACAGGGTGGCGGGCTGCTCTGCCAGACCGGCAAATTCCTGGCTGGCGGCAGGCTCGCTTTCCGGCTCGGCGGGCTGCGACTCGGACGGGGCTTCGGGCTGGGATTCCGCGGCGGAATCCGGCTCAGAGCCGACATCGCCCGGTTTTACGGTGGTTGAGGTCACCCCGTTCGGCAGGGCGCTGCCGGGGTGATTTTTTTCGCCGGAGCCTTTGCCCGTTGCCAAAAGAAAGCCGACCACACTGAAAACGACCAGCATGACGGCGCATACGGCAAGGGTAACGGCAGCGCGCTTACGGGGATTTCTCATAGGGAACGACCCTTTCCAAATTACTTATTGTACTTATTCTGCGCGTAGGGCAGGTTTCCGTCCATGATCAGCCGGGCGGCAGCCTCCACGTCGGGGTAGCGGTCGGTCATCGCCTTGCGGTCCTCGGCGGGCAGCTTGCCCAGCACCCACGCCGCCAAGTCGTACTGCGGGTTGGGCTTGGCACCGATGCCGATGCGGATGCGGGCAAATTCTTCGCTGCCAAGGCTGGCAATGATGCTTTTCAAGCCGTTGTGTCCGCCCGCCGAACCCTTGGGGCGGATGCGCAGATGTCCGGGCTGCTGGGTGATGTCGTCACACAGCACAATGACGTGCTGGGCGGGAATCTTAAAAAAGTTGGCAGCCGGGGCAATGCTTTGCCCGCTTAAATTCATATAGGTAAGGGGCTTGAGCAAAACCACCTTGTGTCCGTCCACCTGCGCGGTGCCGTACAGCCCCTGCCACTTGGATTTGGCAATGTCGCAGTGCCATTGCGCCGCCAGATACTCCAGCGCCTCAAAGCCCGCATTGTGGCGGGTGCCGTCGTATTTCGGTTCGGGGTTGCCCAGACCGGCAATCAGCCAATCCGCCCCGGAGGTCATTCCTAGCATAGCGTCTTCCTTTTGTATCAGCCGTTTTTCTTGTCGGCTTCCAGCTTTTGTTTTTTGGCAATGTACTTTTGCAGCTTGCGCTCGCCCCAGCCGTCAATTTCGGTCTGCTTGGCGCGCTCAATGCCCAGCGCCCCGGCGGGTACGTCGCGCCCGATGGTGGAACCGGCGGCGGTAAAGGCGTGGTCGCCCACAGTCACAGGGGCAACCAGGTTGGTGTTGCAGCCGATAAAGGCGTAATCGCCGATGGTGGTGTGGAACTTGCCCTCGCCGTCATAGTTGCAGGTCACGGTGCCGCAGCCGAAGTTGCAGTATTTGCCCACGGTGGCATCGCCGATGTAGGTCAGGTGGCTTACGGTGTTGCCCTCGGCAAAGTCGGCGTTCTTGGTTTCGACATAGGCACCCAGATGGCAGCCCTCGGCGGTCTTGGTGCCGGTGCGCACATGGGTAAAGGGACCGATTTTATTGTTGGCGCCGATGTGGCTCTGGTAGCACTGGCTGGCGTTCACGGTGGAATTTTCCTCAACCACGGTGTCCTCCAGCAGGGTGTTGGGACCGATCACGCAGCCGGCACCGATCTCGGTCTTGCCGCGCAGGATGCAGCCGGGCAGAATCACGGCGCCCGGCGCAATGACAACGTCCGGGTCAATGTACACGTCGCGGCTGATAAACTCCACACCGTTGTTCAGGTGGTATTCAAACGCAGCGGCAAAGCGCTGCTGGGCGGCTTCAAAATTTTCTTTGGCGGTGGACATATAAAAACACTCCTAACCTTACCTTATATTATTATATTATGCAATTCCTCATGCTGTGCGGTTCTATGGCTATTGTACTCTATCCGGGGCGTTTACGCAAGCCGAAAACCGCCCGGCGGCTGTAAAATTTGCGGCAGAGGGAATTGTGCAAAAAAGCGGAAGGTGGAATAGATTCTCAACTTTCCGCCCATTATAATGTACACGATTTTTGTGCAAATTGCAATAGATTCTGCAAAAAAGTTTGTCCAATTTTCGGCAAATCTATTGAGCATTTTTTTAACAATCCACTGGAAATTCCTCTTGCAGTCTGTTATAATGGACTATGCAAACATGATTTATGTAATGCACACGTCCAAAACAAATTTGGGAGGAAAACTATGAGCAAGAAATTCTTGTACCTGTTCAAGGAAGGTCACGAGGCTTTCGGCGGCGACCAGACCACGATGAAAAACATCCTGGGCGGCAAGGGCGCCGGTCTGGCTGAGATGACCCATGCCGGTATGCCGGTGCCTCAGGGCTTTACCATCACCACGGAAGCCTGCACCCAGTACTATGCCGACAACCGCGAGATCAACGACGAGATCAAGGCCGATATCTTTAAGTATATGGGCATTCTGGAAGAGCAGACCGGCAAGCAGTTTGGTTCTATCGACAACCCTCTGCTGGTTTCCGTTCGTTCCGGCGCCCGTCAGTCTATGCCCGGTATGATGGACACCATCCTGAACCTGGGTCTGAACGATCAGGCTGTTGAAGGTCTGGCCAAAAAGACTGACAACCCCCGTTTTGCTTATGACTGCTACCGCCGCTTCATCCAGATGTACTCTGACGTCGTCATGGAGCTGGGCAAGAGCTTCTTTGAGGAGCGCATCGACGCCATGAAGGAGCGCAAGGGCGTTACCCTCGACGTTGACCTGACTGCCGATGACCTGAAAGAGCTGGTCAAGGAGTTCAAGGAAATCTACCTCGAGAAGCAGGGCGAGCAGTTCCCGCAGGATCCCAAGGAGCAGCTGATCGGCGCCGTCAAGGCCGTTTTCCGTTCTTGGGACAACCCCCGCGCCAACGT
>CAKTAS010000079.1:0-7635 GCA_934529095.1 uncultured Gemmiger sp.
AGATGGGACTTGAACCCACACGTCATAGACACACGCACCTCAAACGTGCCTGTCTGCCGATTCCAGCACTTCCGCTTAGCATTGACTGCAAGGTAGATTCTACCACACCTCGGGTGCAAAAGTCAAGCACTTTTTGCAAAAATTGTGCGGCACGCGGCGGCTGCCCTAAAAAAGTTATACAAACGTCAAAAAATGTCCTATTGCATTTTTTGCCTGCTTTGCTATAATGGCAGTATAGTAAAAGTGTGCGCCTTGGCGCAATAACAAAGGAGCATCTCTTATGAGGATCGTGGTCGTCGGTTTGGGCAAGGTGGGTCGTGCCTTGGCGGCACAGCTTACGGCAGAAAAACACGACATCGTGGTGGTGGATCAAAACGCCGCCCTGATCGATAATTTCGTCAACATCTATGACGTGCGCGGCGTACCCGGCAACGGTGCCAGCTACGACGTGCAGAAAGAAGCGTTTGAAAACGGTGCCGACCTGCTGATCGCCACCACCTCCAGCGATGAAATCAACATTCTTGCCTGTATGGTCGCCAAAAAAATCGGCACCCAGCACACCATTGCCCGTATCCGCAACCCGGAATATGAGCAGCAGCTGCATTTTATGCGCGACGAGCTGGGACTTTCGATGGTGGTCAACCCCGAAAAGGCAACCGCGCGCGAAATGGCGCGTGTGCTGCGGTTCCCCAGCGCCATCAAGCGCGAGCAGTTCTGCCGCCAGCGCTTCGAGCTGGTCGAGTACCGCATCACCGCCGACAACCCGCTGGTGGGTATGCCCTTGGCGGACCTTTACCACAATATCCGCGTCAAAATTCTGATCTGCGCCGTGGCGCGCGGCAACGAAACCATTATCCCCAGCGGCTCCTTTACGCTGGAAGCGGGGGACAAAATTTATCTGACCGCCTCGACCCGCGATTTGGAAGAATTTTTCCGCCGCCTGCACCTGTTCAAGGCAAAGGCCAGCAACGTGATGATCGTCGGCGCCAGCCGTATGGCGTATTATCTGGCGCGCGAGCTGGAGGACATCCAGAAAAAGATGATCGTCATCGACTCCAACGCCGCCCGCTGCCAAGCCATGAGCGAGAAATTCCCCGGCGTGCTGGTCATCCACGGCGACGGTGCCGACAGCGAGCTGCTCAGCGAGGAAGGTCTTGCCGATATGGACGCCTTTGTCGCACTGACCGGTATGGACGAAACCAACATCATTCTGGCGATGTACGCCTCCCAGTTTGACTGCAAGGTCATTGCCAAGATCAACCGCTCCTCCTTTGCCGACCTCGCCGCCGCCAAGGGTCTGGTGGACAGTGTCGTTTCCACGGCGTCCGTCACCACCGAAACCATCGTGCGCTATGTCCGCGCGATGCAGAACAGCATCGATTCCGACAACATCAAGACGCTGCACCGGCTGGTCAACGGTCGGGTCGAAGCGCTGGAATTCAACGTCGGCGCCGATTTCCCCTTCATCAATGTGCCGCTGAAGGACCTGACCCTCAAGGACGGGCTGCTGCTGGCGGGCATCGTGCGCGAAAACAACAAGACGGTCATTCCCTCCGGCAACGACGCCCTGCAGGCGGGGGACGATGTGGTGGTCGTCACCACCGATACCACCCTGCGCTCGCTGCGCGACATTGTAAAGTGAGGCGGCTATGAATTACAGAATGGTCGTCTTTGTGCTGGGGCGCATCTTTTTGGTGGAAGCGGCGATGCTGCTGCTGCCGATGGCCTGCTCCGCAATTTACGGCGAATGGTATATGCTGCCGGCGTTTTTGCTGCCGGCGGTCATTCTGCTGCTGCTGGGGCTGGCTGCCAGCCTGCGCACCCCCAAAAATACCACCATCTACGCCCGCGACGGCTTGGCGATCGTGGCGCTGGTGTGGGTGCTGATGTCGGCGTTCGGTGCGCTGCCGTTTGTGATTTCGGGCGAAATTCCCGCCTTTGCCGATGCCTTTTTTGAGATGGTGTCCGGCTTTACCACGACCGGCTCCACGATCCTGAGCGACGTCGAAGCGCTCAGCCGCGGGGCGTTGTTCTGGCGCAGCTTCTCCCACTGGGTGGGCGGTATGGGCGTGCTGGTGTTCGCCATGGCGGTGCTGCCGATGACCGACGGACGCGCCATGCACCTGATGCGCGCCGAGGTTCCCGGTCCCACCTGCGGCAAGCTGTCCAGCAAATTGAGCGACAGCGCCAAAATTTTGTACGGCATCTACTTTGCCATGACCGCGCTGGAGGTCGTGCTCCTCTGCGCGGGCGGTATGTCGCTGTACGAATCGCTGATCCACTCTTTCGGCACGGCGGGTACCGGCGGCTTCAGCAACCGCGGGCTCAGCATCGGTGCCTATCAGAACCCCTATTTTGAGTGGGTCATCGGCATTTTTATGCTGCTGTTCGGCGTCAACTTTAACCTGTACTACTTTATTCTGATGCGCCATTTCCGCGAAGCCTTCGGCTCGGAGGAACTGCGCGCCTATCTGGGCATTGTGCTGTTCTCCACCGTGACCATCGCCGCTAACATCCTGTCCATGGTGGGCAGCGTCGGCGAAGCCGTGCGCACGGCGTTTTTCCAAGTGTCGTCCATCATCACCACCACCGGCTACGCCACGGCGGACTTCAACCTCTGGCCCACCTACTCCCGCATTTTGCTGCTGGTGCTTATGTTTGTGGGCGGCTGCGCTGGCTCAACGGCGGGCGGCTTAAAGATGTCCCGCGTCATTATCTTTTTCAAGGCGGCGCGGCAGGACCTCAACAAAATGCTGCACACCCACGCCGTGACCACCATCCGGTTTGAGGGCAAGCCCCTGGACGAAAAGACCCTGCAGGGCGTACACAACTATTTTAACGTGTATATGCTGCTGATCATGCTGTCCACCGTGCTGGTCAGCCTGGACGGCTTTGATATGATTACGACCTTTACGGCGGTCATTACCTGCATAAATAATGTCGGTCCCGGTATGGAATTGGTCGGTCCTATGGGCAATTTCTCGCAGTTCTCGGCGCCGGTCAAGTACCTGCTGTCCTTCAATATGCTGGCAGGTCGTCTGGAATTGTACCCCATGCTGGCAATGTTTGCGCCGCGCCTGTGGCGCAGCCGCCGCACCATGCGCTAACCCCTTTGGGCAACACCCCGCTTCGGCGGGGTTTTATTTTTGCCTGCCGCCGCATACGCTGTAGCAAATCCTGTTTGAATCGGGGAGGGCTGTGCTGTGCGGCGAAAGAATACCCAGTGTAAAATTCAGCAAAATTGGTTCGTTTTTGCAGCGGCGTTGGCGCTGCTGGCAGGGGTGGCGCTGACGGCGCACCGGTTCTACCACGCCGAAAATGCCGAAACCGCCACCCCCAACGACTGCTTTGCCGCAGCCGCCGCGCAAAACCCGGCGCTGCCCAAAATGGTCTGCCTGACCTTTGACGACGGTCCGAGCAAAAACACCGACGCCATCCTGCAAATTCTGGACGAAAACCAGATCCCCGCCACCTGGTTTGTCTGCGCGCAGGATGCCAACGAAACCTACCTGCCCAAAATTGCGGATATTCTGGCGGCGGGGCATCAGATCGCCCTGCACAGCGCCAGCCACGAGTATGCAAAAATTTACCGCAGCACCGACGCATTCTGGCGCGACATCGCAGAATTGAAGGACGCTTTGCGCCCTTACCTTGACCCCGACGCGCTGGAATGGCTGCGCTTTCCCGGCGGCAGCACCAACACGGTCAGCCACCGCTACGGCGGCAGCGATATTATGAAACGCCTCAAAACCCAGACCGAGGAGCGCGGTCTGCATTGGATCGACTGGAACGTCTGCGCCGAGGATGCCACCGCCAGCCACCCCAACGCGGCACAGATCTTGCGCAACATCAAGCGCGAGGCGGAAGGGCGGGACATCTGCGTGGTGCTGATGCACGACACCAAGGCGACCGGGCAAACCGTGCAGGCGCTGCCGGACATTGTGCAGTATTTTAAAGAGCAGGGCTACGCCTTTTGCACGGTGGCGCAGATGGATGCCGCCAAAAATAAAGCGGAATAGTCTGGAAATGAAACGGATTTTGCGGTATACTAAAGGAACTATACAGAAAAGAGGGAAACCCTTATGCAGGAACGCAAGACCATTGTCATCGCCGCCGACGGCAGCGGCGATTTTACCACCCTGACCGCCGCCGTGCAGGCGCAGCAAGCCGATGCGCAGCAGCCGGTGCGGTTTTACATCAAAAAGGGCATCTACCGCGAGCGCCCGTTTATCGAGCTGGCAGACTACTGCCTGCAGGGCGAAAGCCGCGCCGAAACCGTGTTCACGGCGGGCGTGGGCGGGCGCGACCCTTGGCCCGGTGAGGAAAAGACCGGCACATTCCGCAGCTACACGCTGTTTTTGGGCGGCGACCGCGCCGAGGTGCGCGACCTCACGGTAGAAAACACCGCCGGGGACGGTGCCAAGGCAGGGCAGGCGCTGGCAGTCTACGCCGATGCCGCGCGCGTTTTTATGGAAAACGTGACCCTGCTGGGCAATCAGGACACGCTGTTTACCGCGCCGCTGCCCGCGCAGGAGCGCGAGAAAAACGGCTTTCGCGGTCCGCGTCAGGACACCCCGCGCCTTGACACCGTGCAGTATTACCGAAATTGCACGATTCGCGGCAACATTGATTTTATCTTCGGCGGTGCCAACGCCGTGTTTGACCGCTGCCGCATCGAGCCGTGGCGCCACGCCAAACCCGTCAGCTACATCACCGCGCCCAGCACCCCCGCCGGGCAGCCCGGCTACCTGTTTGTGGACTGCACCGTGCAGGGCAACTGCCCCGCGGGCAGCGTGTATCTGGGGCGTCCGTGGCGCAAGGATGCCGCCTGCTGCTGGCTGCGCTGCCATCTGAGCGAGGAAATCCACCCCGACGGCTGGAACAACTGGAACAACCCCGAAAACGAAACCACCGCCCGCTTTGCCGAGTACGAAAATACCGGCAGAGGTGCTGCCGCCGCGCGCGCCTTCGGCACCGTAAACGCGCCGGAAACCCTGCAAAAGCAGCTCGAAAATTTGACTGCGCTGCGTGCAATGTTTGATGTGGAAGCGTAAACTGCGCAAAATGACCAGAAAATCCTTGAAATGTAAAACAAAACAGTGTATAATGTGCAAAGTAAGAGGAGAAAGAAATGCGTAAGACCGAAAGCCAAAAAATCGCCCTGTGCGGGGTGCTGGGGGCGCTGTCTGTCGTGCTGCTGCTGTTGGGCAGCGCACTGCAGATCGGCACCTACGCCGCCCCGATGCTGGTGTCGTTTTTGCAGATCCCTGTGCTGGAGGAATACGGCGGCAAATATGCCCTGCTTTTGTACATCACGGTATCCATTCTGGCGGTGCTGCTGGTACCCGAAACCGAGCTGGCGCTGTTTTACGCGCTGGTTATGGGGTATTACCCCGTGCTGCGCAAGGCAATGCAGCGGGTAAAAAGCACGATGCTGCGCTGGGTCGCCAAGTTTGCGGTGTTCAATGCGGGTACGGTGCTGATGTATCTGGTGCTGTTTGCGCTGCTGGGACCCGCCATCCTCAACGAATTGCTGGAGGACGGCACTGGGATGCCGGTGCTGCTTTTGGCGATGGGCAATTTCTCCTTCTGGCTGTGTGACCGTGCCTTGGCAAGCCTGACCCGGTATTACCATGCGGCGCTGCAGCCCAAACTGAAAAAGAAATTCTTCTGAGAGGGAGTTATAATTATGTGGTACGAGGAAGCTGTTGTCTATCAGATCTATCCGCTGGGGTTGTGCGGCGCGCCGCTGCAAAACCAAGAGCCGGACGGCGCGGATAACCACCGTCTGCTGCGCCTGCTGGATTGGGTGGCGCACATCAAAAAGCTGGGCGCGACCTGCGTTTTGTTCAACCCCTTGATGGAAAGCGACGCCCACGGCTACGACACCCGCGACTATAATCAGGTGGATCGCCGCCTGGGCAGCAAGCAGGATCTGCAGCAGGTATGCCGCGCCCTGCACGATGCGGGCATCCGCGTACTGTTTGACGGTGTGTTCAACCATGTGGGGCGCGGCTTCTGGGCGTTCAAGGACGTGCAGCAGCGCCGCTGGGACAGCCCCTATAAGGACTGGTTCCACATCAGCTTTGACGGCAACACCAACTATAACGACGGCTTCTGGTACGAATCGTGGGAGGGCTGCAACGAGCTGGTCAAGCTCAACCTACAAAATCCGCAGGTAAAGCAGCACCTGTTTGACGCCGTGCGCGGCTGGGTGCGCGATTACGACATCGACGGTCTGCGTCTGGACGTGGCATACTGCCTTGACCTCGGCTTTTTGGGCGAGCTGCGCGGTCTTGCCAACGGCATCAAGCCCGATTTTGTGCTGGTGGGCGAAACCCTGCACGGCGACTACAACCGCTGGGTCAACGACCACGCCTGCCACAGCGTGACCAACTACGAGTGCTACAAGGGGCTGTATTCCAGCTTTAACACCGGCAATATGCACGAGATCAGCTACAGCTTAAACCGCCAGTTCGGGTCCGAGCCGTGGTGCCTGTACACCGGCAAGCACCTGCTCAGCTTTGTGGATAACCACGATGTAACGCGCATTGCTACGATTTTAACCGACAAAAACCACTTAAAACCCATCTATGGTCTGACCTTCGGTATGCCCGGCGTACCCGCCGTCTACTACGGCAGCGAGTGGGGCATGGAGGGGGACAAGCGCAACGGCGATGCGACCCTGCGCCCGGCTGTGGAAACCCCGCAGGAAACCGAGCTGACCGCGTGGATCGCCGCACTTGCCAAGGCCAAGACCGGCAGCAAGGCGCTGTGCTACGGCAGCTACCGCAATGTGCTGGTGCAGCCCAAGCAGCTGATTTTTGAGCGCTGCGCCGACGGCGAGCGGGTGTTGGTTGCCATCAACGCCGATGCAAACCCCTTTGATGCCCACTTTGACGCGGGCTGCGGGCGCGCGGTGGACCTGATCGACGGCACCGACCACGACTTCGGCGGCGGCAGTAAGCTGGAACCGTACAGCTGCCATTTCTGGAAGTGCGAACGCTAAAAGAGGAATTTCGCTATGAATCCGATAAAAATCGTGTTTTTTGACATTGACGGCACACTGATCGATATGCAGACCAAGCGCATTACCCCCGCCACACTGGAAGCGCTGCGCCGTCTGCGCGCGGGCGGGGTCAAAATCTGCTTGGCAACGGGGCGCTCGCCCGTTACGCTGCCGGAGATTCCGGGCGTTGCCTTTGATGCGTATATTACCTTTAACGGTTCGCTGTGCTACACCGAAACCGACACCATTTTCAGCCAGCCGATTGCCCCCGGCGATGTGCGCACGCTGGTGCGCAACGCCGATGCCTTGGGGCGTCCGGTGGCGGTTGCCACCCGATACGAGCTTGCCGCCAACGGTGCGGACGAGGACTTGCGCGATTATTTCGCCATTGCCAACGAGGTGCCGCGCATTGTGCAGGATTTTGATGCCCTGTGTGAAACGCAGCAGATCTACCAGCTGATGCTGGGCTGCCGCAAAAAGGACTACCCGGCTGTATTGCAGGGGGCGCACGGGGCAAAAATTGCCGCGTGGTGGGACCGCGCCGTGGATGTCATCCCGGCGGGCGGCGGCAAGGGCATCGGCATACAAAAAACGCTTGCCTATTTCGGGCTGACCCCCGCGCAGGC
>CAKTAS010000080.1:0-7484 GCA_934529095.1 uncultured Gemmiger sp.
TCGCCCTTGCGGTCGCGCACGCTGATGTTGCCGGCTTCCGCCTCCTTGGCGCCCAGAACCAGCATATACGGCACGCGGTCAACCTGCTGTGCCTCGCGGATCTTGTAGCCGATCTTCTCGTTGGATTCATCCAGCACAACGCGGACACCGGCGGCGGACAGCTTGTCTGCCACGTTGCGGGCGTAGTCCAGCGTCTTTTCGCTGACGGGCAGCACCTTGACCTGCGTGGGTGCCAGCCAGGTCGGGAAACGACCCTTGGTTTCCTCGATCAGGTACGCCATAAAGCGGTCCAGAGAACCAAGGATGGCGCGGTGCAGCACCACGGGGGTCTTTTCGCTGCCGTCGGAATCCACATAGGTCAGGTGGAACTTGGCGGGCAGGCAGAAGTCCAGCTGGCAGGTGGACAGCGTGTACTCGGCGCCGACGGCGGGCTTGACGTTGACGTCCAGCTTCGGGCCGTAGAAGGCAGCCTCGCCGATCTCCTCGGTGAAGTGGATGCCCAGCTCGGTCAGCACCTCGCGCAGAGCGTTCTCGGCGTGGTTCCACATGGCGTCATCGTCGTGGTACTTCTTCTTGTCGGCGGGGTCACGCAGGGACAGGACACAGCGGTAATCGGTGATGTTGAAGTCCTTGTAGGTCTCGAAGATCAGATTGCAGACATCTGCGACCTCGCTCTTGATCTGCTCCGGGGTGCAGAACAGGTGGGCGTCGTTCTGGCAGAAGTGACGGCCGCGCTCGATGCCCTTCAGCGTGCCGGAGGACTCGTAGCGGAAGTCGTGGGCAATTTCGCCGATGCGGATGGGCAGCTGGCGGTAGCTGTGCGGGCGGTTGGCGTAGATCATCATATGATGGGGGCAGTTCATCGGGCGCAGAACATAGCTTTCGCCCTCCATCTCCATGGCGGGGAACATATTCTCGCGGTAGTGATCCCAGTGACCGGAGGTCTTGTACAGGTTCACGGTGCCGATGCAGGGGGTCATAACGTGCAGGTAGCCGCGCTTGCGCTCCTTCTCCTTGATATAATCCTCCAGCTGCTGCCAGACGATGTAGCCGTTGGGCAGGAACATCGGCAGACCGCGCCCGACCAGATCGTCGGTCATAAACAGGCGCATCTCCTTGCCGATCTTGCGGTGGTCGCGCTCACGCGCCTCCTGCTGCTGCTTTTCCCACGCGTCCAGCTCCTCCTGATTGCGGAAGGCCACGCCGTTGATGCGGGTCAGCATCTTGTTCTCTTTGTCGTTCTTCCAGTAAGCGCCGGACTGCTGGGTGATCTTGAACGCCTTCAGCGCCTTGGTGTAGCACAGGTGGGGTCCGATGCACATATCGACATACTCGCCCTGCTGGTAGAAGCTGAACTCGGTTTCGTCGGCAAGGTCCGCCATATGCTCGATCTTGTAATGCTCCTGACGCTCGTTCATCAGCTTGACCGCCTCGTCGCGGGGCAGGATAAAGGGCTTGATGGGCAGGTTTTCCTTGCAGATCTTCTTCATCTCTTTTTCGATGTTGGCAAGATCCTCATCGCTGAGCTTGGTGTCGCCCAGGTCCACGTCATAGTAGAAGCCGTTCTCGGTGGCGGGACCAAAGGCAAAGTCCGCCTGCGGGTACAGGCGCTTGATGGCCTGTGCCATAATGTGGGCTGCCGTGTGGCGCAGAACGTGCAGTTCTTCCTCCTGCGGGCATTCGGCAACGACGCCGTCCTTGTAGATGATCTTCATAATACACTCTCCTTTGCGTTTGACGCAACAAAAAAATGCTTCATCCCCACTGTACAAGGGATGAAGCATTGCAAATACTCCACGGTTCCACCCAGATTGTGCCGTAACGGCACCGCTCGATGCAGCTGTAACGGGCTGTACCCGGCGGAGGTTCGCCCCCGCGCTCGGCAGTGGTAAGGACGCTGCAGCGCACAAAACCGCTTGCACCACGCGGAAATCCGCGGCGGTTCTCTCTGCCCGTGGCTGGTGGGCGTCCCGTTTGTCTGCCTCAAAGCTTTAACAGGATGAAGTTAATTTGAATATAGCACACTCCCGCCGGGAAGTCAAGCGGTATTTTTTGTAAAGTTTGTCGGTCGCGCTTGACGCTGGGGCAGCAAAATGCTATTATCAAGGCAAGGTGCGCAAAGCGCCCTTTTGGGGGACTTGCCCCTGCTAGCGTAGTAATTCTAAAGCTTTACTTTTGTTTTAATGGACTGGTAGGGGCGGGGCAAGCCCCGCCCGCGGTCATATGACGACGCGAAAATACCGGGTTGGTTTGTAGGGGCGGCATATATGCCGCCCGCCGCAGCTGTCCCGATCATGCGGTATAACGGGTAAACCGCACGGGACGCATATATGCGTCCCCTACAAACCTGCCGAAAAAGGTGAAGCTTTAATTTTAACATACTACTACCTTCATAGTAGAGAGAATGAAACAGGTGTCCATTTTGAAATCTATCCAAAACTTTTTTCGGCGGCAGCCGCCGGGGCGCATTATCGCCGCCGGGTTTGCGCTGGTCATTCTGCTGGGCGCGGGGCTGCTGCTGCTGCCCTGCTCGGTCAAGCCGGGGCAGACCTTTACCCCGCTGGATTCGCTGTTCACCGCCACCAGCGCCGTCTGCGTGACCGGGCTGGTCGTCGTGGACGCTGCCGACACCCTTACCCTGTTCGGGCAGGTCGTGCTGGCGCTGCTGATTCAGATCGGCGGGTTGGGCATTACCTCGGTGGGCATTGCGCTGGCGCTGGCTGCCGGGCGGTCCATCAGCATACGCGGGCGCAGCCTTGTGCGCGAGGCGCTGAACGTGGACAGCTTTTCCGGTATGGTCAAGCTGATCCACGCCGTTTTTACCGTGACCCTTGTGTGCGAGGGGGTCGGCGCCGCCGTCAGCTACACGAGCTTTGTGCGGGATTTTGCCCCCGCCAAGGCAGCGTGGATCAGCATTTTCCACGCTATAGCGTCCTTTAACAACGCCGGGTTTGATATTTTGGGCGGCGGGCGCGGGCTGGTGCCTTACCAAAGCGACGTCGTGCTGAACCTGGTCACCGATGCGATGGTCATTGTGGGCGGCATCGGCTTTCTGGTGCTGGTGGACATACAGCGCTGCCGGTTCTGCTTTCACAAATTTTCGCTGCACACCAAGGTGGTGCTTTCCACCACCGCCGCGCTGCTGCTGGGCGGCACCGTGCTGCTGCGCCTGACCGATGGGCTGCCGTGGCTGGGCTGCCTGTTTACCAGTATGACCACCCGCACCGCCGGGTTTGCCACCTACCCGCTGGGCGAGTTCAGCAAGGCGGGGCTGATGGTCGTGATGCTGCTGATGTTTATCGGCGCGTCGCCGGGTTCGACGGGCGGCGGCATTAAGACGACGACCTTTTTTGTGCTGATGCAGGAGGTTTCGTCGGTGTTTTCCAAGCGCAGACCGGGGGCGTTCCACCGCCGTCTGCCCAAGGATGCTCTGTCCCGCGCCGCCACCATCACGCTGCTGGGCATTATTGTGGCGTTGGTAGGCACATTTTTGCTGTGCCTGCTGGAGCCGCAGACGGATTTTATCGCCCTGCTGTTTGAGGAAATTTCCGCCTACAGCACGGCGGGACTCAGCACCGGCATCACGGGCGGGCTTTGCGCCGCCAGCCGCTGGGTGCTGATCTTTACCATGTACATCGGGCGCGTGGGTGCCTTTACCCTGCTGTCGCTCTGGGTCAACCGCCCCGCGCCGGTCGCCCATTACACCGAAGAAGCCATCACCATTGGCTGAGAACGAGGTATCGAAAATGAAAAAGCAAATTTCCGCCCAGACCTACGGCGTCATCGGTTTGGGGCGTTTTGGCACGGCGCTGGTCAAGACGCTGGCAGCCGCCGGCAAGGAGGTCATCGCCGTTGACAAGGACGAGGAAAAGGTCAAGGCGGTGCGCGGCGACACCGACTACGCCTTTGTGGTGGGCGCACTGACCGAGCAGGCGCTGCGCGAAACCGGTATGCACAACTGCGGCACCGTGACCATCTGCATCGGTGAGCGCGTGGACGTGAGCATTATGACCACGATGCAGGTGCTGAAGCTGGGCGTGCCGCACGTCATCGCCAAGGCCGCCAGCGACGTACACGGCGAGGTGCTGAAACAGCTGGGCGCCGATGTCGTTTACCCCGAGGCCGATATGGCGGTGCGCATCGGCAAGCGGCTGATCAACGGCAATATGCTGGACTACGTCACGCTGGGCGACAACGTGGAGGTGCGGCGCATTGTGGCGTCGGGGCAGCTGGTCGGACACAGCGTCAAGGACCTGAACCTGCGCCGCGTGTACGGCATCAACATCATTGCCGTGGAGCATGAACAGCATACCGACGTGGAATTTTCGCCCGATTATGTGTTTGCCAAGGGCGACACGGTGTCGGTTATCGGCAAGACCGAAAAGCTGGAGCATTTCGAGCGCGCAATGCAGAAATAAAGCCCGCGACCCAATGGCGGCGCGTAAATCACGGGTTCGTCCGTAGGGGCGGTCATTGACCGCCCGTGCAATCACCCCGGCAAATCGAACTAACGGGTAAACGCCACGGGCGAGCAATGCTCGCCCCTACAACCAAAGGGAGAATTGCAATAAAATTTTATGTTCCCCGGCGGGGTGGGGTCACCCCGCCCTACAGGGCAATAAAATAAAAATGTGCCCGCGCGGCGGGCACTCCACATTTATTATTTCTTATTTATTATCTATTATTTAAACAAAAAACCAGCGCTCTGCCGTGCAGAGCGCTGGTTTTTTATCTTCCCAGTCTTGCCTTGAAATCGCGGTATCCGAATTTCACCAGCTCCCGCACATTGCCCGCTTCGTCGCGGACGCAGATGGCGGGCAGGGGCATCCCGTTAAAGGTGTTGTTCTTGCAGGTGGTGTAGATCGCCATATCGCCGAACACCAGCAAATCCCCCGCACAGGGTACGGCGTCAAAGCTGTAATCCCCGATGACATCCCCCGCCAGGCAGGTCGGTCCCGCCAAGCGCACGGTGCAGGGCTTTTGCCCGGCGTCCCCGGCAAACAGCAGCGGCGGGCGGTAGGGCATTTCGATGACGTCCGGCATATGGCAGGCGGCGCTGGCATCCAGAATCGCCACCGTTGTGCCGCCGTTTTGCACCACGTCCAGCACGCGGGTCAAAAGATACCCGGCGTTCAGCGCGCACGCCTCGCCCGGTTCCAGATACACCGTGACGCCCCACGCATTTTGCGCACGGGCAATGCAGTGTTCCAGCGTTTCGACAGCATAGCCGGGGCGGGTGATGTGATGCCCGCCGCCGAAGTTCACCCACTGCATTTTTGGCAGTATATCGCCGAATTTTTCCGCAACAGCGTCCAGCGTCACCGCCAGCGCGTCGGCATCCTGCTCGCACAGGGTGTGGAAATGCAGCCCGTCCAAAAGCTGCGGCAGGGCGGGGTCTTGCGCCACGGCGGCGTCCCACGCGGCGCGGGTCGTGCCAAGGCGGCTGCCGGGGGCGCAGGGGTCGTAGATGGCGTGACCGTCCTGCGTGGAGCATTCGGGGTTGATGCGCAGCCCCACACTTTTGCCCGCCGCCTTGACCTTGGCGCCGAATTTTGCCAGCTGCGCGGGCGAGTTGAACACGATGTGGTCGGCATAGCGCAGCAGCTCGTCCATCTCGTCGTCGCGGTAGGCGGCGCAGAAAACGTGTACCTCGCCGCCGGGCATCTCCTCGGCGCCAAGGCGGGCTTCGTACAAGCCGCTGGCCTCGGTGCCGGCAAGGTGCGGCGCCAGCAGCGGGTACAGGTCGTAGTTGCTGAACGCCTTTTGCGCCAGCAGAATTTTGCAGCCCGTGCGCTGTGCCAGCGCGCCCAGCAGTTCGGCATTGCGGCGCAGCGCCCCCTCGTCCAGCAGGTAGCAGGGCGTGGGCAGGGTGTGCAGCGCGGCGGGCAGAACGCCGCCCAGCGCCGCAAACGGCGGGCGGGTATCCGGCGCGGGCATCAGTCCACCAGCGCCGGAGCGAAGTTCTCGCTGCGGGGCAGACCGTACTTGTCCAGCGCGTCGAGGAACGGGTCGGGGTTGAATTCCTCAACCGTGTAGACACCGGGCTTGACCCATTCGCCGGTCAGCATCATCAGTGCGCCGCACATAGCAGGCACACCGGTGGTGTAGCTGATGGCCTGGCTGCCGACTTCGCGGTAGCACGCCTCGTGGTCGCAGACGTTGTAGATGTAGTAGGTTTTGTCCTTGCCGTCCTTTTTGCCGGTAAAGATGCAGCCGATGTTGGTCTTGCCCTTGGTGCGCGGACCGAGGCTGGCGGGGTCGGGCAGCAGCGCCTTGAGGAACTGGATGGGTACGATCTCCTGCCCGTTGTAGTTGATGGGCGTGGTGGACAGCATCCCCACGTCCTCCAGGCAGCGCATATGATCCAGATAGCTCTGCCCGAAGGTCATAAAGAAGCGGATGCGCTTGACATCGGGCAGGTTTTTGCCCAAGGATTCGATCTCCTCGTGGTGGAGCAGGTACATATCCTTCTGCCCGACCTGATCAAAGTTGTACTCGCGCTTGATGCTCATGGCAGGGATTTCGACCCATTTGCCGTTTTCCATATAGCTGCCGGGGGCGGACACCTCGCGCAGGTTGATCTCGGGGTTGAAGTTGGTGGCAAAGGCGTAGCCGTGGTCGCCGCCGTTGCAGTCCAGAATGTCGATGGTGTCGATGGAATCGAACTCGTGCTTGGCGGCGTAGGCGCAGTAAGCCTGCGTTACGCCCGGGTCAAAGCCGCAGCCCAGCAGGGCGGTCAGACCGGCGTCCTCGAACTTTTTCTTGTACGCCCACTGCCAGCTGTAATCGAAGTAGGCAGAAAAGCCTTCTTCCTTGCAGCGCTTTTCGTAGACGGCGCGCCAAGCGGGGTCGTCGGTGTTTTCGGGTTCGTAGTTGGCGGTGTCCATATAGTTGACGCCGCAGGCAAGGCAGGCGTCCATGATGGTCAGATCCTGATACGGCAGGGCGATGTTCATCACGAGGTCGGGCTTGTAGGCGTTGATAAGGTCGCACAGCTGCTGCACGTCGTCGGCATCGACCTGTGCGGTGGTGATTTTGGTGGCGGTGTGCGGGGCGAGCTTGGCGGCCAGCGCGTCGCACTTGGATTTGGTGCGGCTGGCGATGCACAGCTCGGTGAAAACGTCGCTGACCTGGCAGCACTTGGAGATGGCGACAGATGCAACGCCGCCGCAGCCGATAACAAGAACTTTGCTCATAGTAGGCTCCTTTTTTAGATAATAGATAAAAGATAAAAGATAATAAATATGGAGTGTCCGCGATGCGGACACATTTTATACAGTGGGATACGGGCGGGGTGACCCACCCCGCCGGGGAATTTGGCGGTAACCGCAAAATTCCCCCTCATCAGTCACCTGCGGTGACAGCTTCCCCCAGAGGGGGAAGCCTTTCGGGCGCGGAGGAAAATTATCGGCGGAGCCGTAAGATGGGAGCGGGTGGGCGGGGCGTCAAAAAATGTGTCTTGACGATTTTTTAGCCCCGCCCGT
>CAKTAS010000081.1:0-7375 GCA_934529095.1 uncultured Gemmiger sp.
AAGGAGGGGCTGCTATGCCCTTGATTATCCCCCGCGAGTTGCCCGCGTATGACGAGCTTTCGCACGAAAATGTATTTGTTATGCATCAGGAACGCGCCCGCAGCCAGCATATCCGCCCGCTGCGCATCCTGATTTTGAATTTGATGCCCACCAAGATCGTTACCGAAACCCAGCTGGCACGCTTGCTTGCCAACAGTCCCCTGCAGGTGCAGGTGACCTTTTTGCAGACTGCCACCCACAACACCACCCACACCGCGCCCGAGCATATGAAGGCGTTTTACAAGACCTTTGACGAAATCAAAAACGAGCGCTTTGACGGTATGATCATCACGGGTGCGCCGCTGGAGGATATGGCGTATGAGCAGGTGGATTATTGGGACGAGCTGTGTACCATTATGGATTACACAAAAGAAAACGTCTACTCGACCATTCACCTGTGCTGGGGTGCGTTGGCGGGGCTGTACTACCATTTCGGAATCCCCAAGGTGCATTTGGAGCAAAAGATGTTCGGCGTGTTTGAGCATCGCGTGACCCGCCCCTCGAACCCGCTGGTGCGCGGCTTTGACGAACACTTTTACGCCCCCCACAGCCGTTGGGCGGGGCTGGACCGCAGCGCCATTGACGCCTGCGGCGACCTGCGCATTCTGGCAGAAAGCGACGTGGCGGGGCCGATGCTGCTTTCGACCGATTCGGGACGGCAGATTTTTGTGATCGGACACCCCGAATACGACAAATATACGCTGGATAAGGAATACAAGCGGGATGTCAGCGCGGGCAAGCCCATCCATGTCCCCTGCAACTACTACCCCGACGACGACCCCGCGCAGGATCCTTTGTTCCGCTGGCGCGCCCACGGGTACCTGCTGTATACCAACTGGCTGAACTACTACGTCTATCAGGACACCCCCTACGACCTGACACATCTGGAAGCATTGGAGAAATAATTATGGCAAAAATCAGTGCCTGCATCGTAGCGTACTGTGATTACGAGGAAGTCTGCGCCGCCGTGCGCAGCATCCTGCACTATACCCAAACCGCCGATTTTGTGCTGTATGTCGTGGATAACGCCAGCCCCGACGGCTGCGGCAGACAGCTGGCGGAAACGGATTTCGGCGATGAGCGGGTGCAGATCCTCTGCCTGCCCGAAAACTTGGGCTTTGGCAAGGGGCATAACTATGTGCTGGATAAACTGCACAGTGACGTGCATTTTATTTTGAACCCCGATATTTTGCTGACGCAGGACACCCTGCCCGCTATGGCGGACTGGCTGCTGGCAACGCCCGGTGCTGCCATGGCAACGCCGCAGCTGCGCTACCCGGACGGAAAATTGCAGCACCTGCCCCGCCGCAAGCCCACGCCGTGGCTGCTGCTGGCACGCCAGCTGGCACCGAAATTCGGCGGCGTGTTCCGCAAGGCGGACGACCACTACACCATGCAGGACGAGGATCTGACCCAGCCGCGCAAAATTGAATTCTGCACGGGCAGCTTTATGGCAGTGCGCACCGAGGTATACAAAAAAATCGGCGGCTTTGACCCCGCCTATTTTATGTATGTTGAGGACGCCGACCTGACCCAGAAGGTTCTGCGTGAGGGTACGGTCTGGCTTGCCCCGCAGTTCAGTGCCATCCACGCATGGCACCGCGCCCCCATGCGCGATGCGGGCAAGTTTAAAATGCAGCTGGTCAGTATGGGACGGTATTTTAAAAAATGGGGCTGCGGCAAGGGCAAGGTATAAAGCCGCCAAGAAAAAACAAAATTCGGACTATCAATAAGCCTAATGGGACGATTGCAAACTACTGGCTGGTTTGTAGGGAACGGTCTTGACCGTTCCGTGCAGTCTAGCTGATAGTACGATATATCGTGAAAACGCGCGCCATTCGGCGCGATTTTATGCGCTGCGCGCAGCCAGCGGTGCGGCGCGGTCAAGACACGCGCCCTACATTACTACCCGAAAAAGGACTCCTTTGAAAACTGAGCAACCACCCGCTTTTGCGGGTGGTTGCAGCTTTTTGTGCGGTTATTGTGACTTTTCCGGCGGTTTGACCGTTTAGTGGGTACAAGGCCTTGAATCAGAAAGGAAAACACAACGCTATGGAGGATAACAAAATCATAGATGCCCTGCTGGCTGACCCGGGTACCGGCGTGCAGCTTTTGCTGGCGCAGTACGGCGGGCTGATCCATGCGGTAGTGCGCCGCGTTTTGCCCAACGACCCGCAGGATGCCGAGGAATGCGCGGCGGACGTGCTGGTGGCGGCATGGAAGCACGCCGCCGAATTGCAGCGGCACGACCGCCCGCTGCGTGCCTGGCTGTGTGTGACGGCGCGCAATGCCGCCATTGACCGCTGGCGTGCGCTGCGTCCCCGCCAACAGGAATGTGAACTGAACGACGAATTGGCGCAGGATTGGCTGACCGAGCGCCGCTCCACCGAGGCGGAAGAGCTGATTGCCCAGCTGCTCACCGAACTGCCGGAGCCGGACAGGGAGATATTTTTCCGCCGGTATTATTACGGCGAGTCCTGCCGCGAGATCGGGCGCAGGCTGCAAATGCAGGAACATACCGTTAATGTACGACTTTCCCGCGGGCGCGAAAAGCTGCGCAAGCAGTTTACCGCGCTGCGCAATACCTACTAAAAGGGGGCTGCAACTTATGCGTAACTATAAAGAAACCACGGATTCCCTGCTGGAACAGTATCCCACCGAGGACGCACCGCTTACCAAGCAGGAACAGCAGCGCATTTATGAGCTGGCAATGCAAAAAATCGAGCGGGCGGGCAGCTACACGCCGCCCAAATTGAAAAAGCACCGCCGGGTGCCGTTTTGTGTGGCTGCCGCCGTGGCGGCTACCTGTGTGCTTTCGGCAGGTATTGCCGCAGCGCCGTATATCAAGGAACTGACCGGCGGGAAAATCGGGTTTTTCACCGACGCCAAATCGCAGGCGCAGGTGCAGAATGTGCTGGACGCCCCGCGCGGAGAGTACGGCGGGCAGCAGTCCGACACCGAAACCCACAACACCGAAATCGGTCAGACGCAGACGCTGGACGGCGTCAACTACACGCTGGACACCGTGTCCATGGACGCCGCCACGCTGGATTGCTTCTTTACCGTAAGCGGCGAGAATGTGGTGTCGAAATTCCTGGATGCCGACAGCATCTACCCCGAATGGGAACAACTTTACTTCAATACGCCGTGGATGATGGCGCAAATTAACGGCGGCGAGGAAATTCACTCGATGCAAAGTGATTTCTATCGCCAGGGTGACGATACCTTCCGGCTGTGGCTGCACTTCCAGCTGCCGCAGGAGCCGCAGGGCGATACTGTTATGCTGCGCCTGGTGGATTCCGATCCCGCATTGGGCAAACCGGGGCTTAGCTATACAATGGAGCTGAACGGTGAGCAGGTGCGCGCCGGGGCGCGCCGCATTGCGCCGACGGTGCTGGATTTCGGCATTGCCGATGCCCTGCTGGGCGATAACCCCATCACGCTGGACAGCCTGTGCTTCGGCACCGGCAGCGGCAGCCTTGTGAAACATTCCGAGGCGTCCGAAAAATTCTCTAAAACGCATCCCAATGGTGTGGTAGGCGAGGACGAGATAAAGAAGCTGAAGGGTGAGGATACAGACAACCCCGTGATTTTCGATGGCGAAATGATCCTGACCGACGATACGGGACGTGAGCTTCTGCCCAGCTACCCCGACGGCGTATTTGCGGATGTCGTTGCCTATACCGTGCCGGCCGAAAATGCCCAAAGCATCACCTTTACCCCTGTGTACCACAGCGGTGTGTACGAATACGAGAATCGCACCGTGACCGTGGGCGAAATGCAGCAGGGCGTAAAAATTGCTATCAGCGATGTAGGCGGCTACACCCTGCAGAACTTTGCCGTGAAGGGGCAGGCGCTGACCTGGCAGATGGTACCCTACGGCTGTGTGCGTGGCTGTGAGCTGATGCCGCAGGATGAGGAATATATCGACACGAACACCAATTCCTATGCCTTGCGCAGCAGCACCGTGGACCCGACCACCGGTATCATCAGCTGCCGCATCGACTACTACACCGCCGACCCTGCACAGGTAGCGAAAATCAGCGAGTTCCGGTATGTATTCGAGGGCGGATTCCATACGGACGAAAGCCGTGCCGTCACGCTGCCGCTGCAATAACGCTACAATAAATAAAAAAGTCAGCCTTGACAAACCCGGTGACGGTGTGGTACAGTAACGTTATACGAGGCCGCTGACCGACGGAATTATGTGGGGTACACCACAGGGGAGGCGGGCAAACCCTCGTTTTTAGCCGACCGTCTGGGCTGCACACACTGGCGTGTGTGCGGCCCTTTATTGTTTTTTTACAAAAACGGAGGAATTGTATCATGCTGAGCGATATCCAAATTGCACAGGCCGCCAAGATGCGTCCCATCACCGAAATTGCCGCCGAGCTGGGTCTGCAGGGGCAGGATGTCATCCCCTACGGTCACTACAAGGCAAAGCTGAACCATCTGCTGGCAAAGAGCGACCGCCCCGAGGGCAAGCTGATTTTGGTCACCGCCATCAGCCCCACCCCTGCCGGTGAGGGCAAGACCACCACCAGCGTGGGTCTGGCGGACGCCATGAACGCCATGGGCAAAAAGACGATGCTCTGCCTGCGCGAGCCGTCCCTGGGACCCGTGTTCGGCATTAAGGGCGGTGCAGCCGGCGGCGGCTATGCGCAGGTCGTGCCGATGGAGGATATCAACCTGCATTTTACCGGCGATATCCACGCCATCGGCGCTGCCAACAACCTGCTGGCAGCCATGATCGACAACTCCATCCAGCAGGGCAACCCTTTGAACATTGATGCCCGCCGCATCACATGGAAGCGCTGCATGGATATGAACGACCGCCAGCTGCGCTTTATTGTGGACGGTCTGGGCGGCAAAATCAACGGCACCCCCCGCGAGGACGGCTTTGACATTACCGTGGCCAGCGAGGTTATGGCGGTGTTCTGCCTTGCCAAGGACTTGACGGATCTGAAGGAGCGCCTGTCCCGCATTGTCTGCGCTTACACCTACGACGGCAAGCCCGTTACCGCCGGGCAGATCGGCGCCGCCGGTGCGATGACCGCCCTGCTGAAGGACGCGCTGGACCCGAACCTTGTGCAGACGCTGGAAAACAATCCCGCCATCATCCACGGCGGTCCCTTTGCCAACATCGCCCACGGCTGCAACAGCGCCATTGCCACCAAGCTGAGCCTGAAGCTGGCGGATTATGTTGTGACCGAGGCGGGCTTCGGCGCGGATTTGGGTGCAGAGAAGTTCTTGGACATCAAGTGCCGCTATGCGGGGCTGAACCCGGCGGCTGTGGTGCTGGTAGCTACCGTGCGCGCACTGAAATCCCACGGCGGCGTGGCAAAGGCTGACCTAAACAAGCCCAACGCGGCGGCTGTGCGCGCCGGTGCCGCCAACCTGACCCGCCATATCGAGAACCTGCAGGGCTTCGGCTTGCCGGTTTGCGTGGCGATCAACGCCTTCCCCACCGACACGGAGGAGGAAATGGCGGTCATTCACGAAATCTGCGCCAAGGTCGGTGTCCCCTGCGCCCTGAGCGAGGTCTTTGCCAAGGGCGGCGAGGGCGGCAAGGCACTGGCGGAAACGGTGCTTTCCATTATGGACGACACCGCCCGCGTGCAGTACACCTACCCGCTGGAGGCTTCTCTGACCGAGAAGATCGAGGCGGTCGCCAAGAAGATCTACCGCGCCGACGGGGTAAACTACACCGCCGCCGCCAAAAAGACGCTGGACGAGCTGACGGCGCTGGGCTACGGCAATCTGCCCGTCTGCATTGCCAAGACGCAGTATTCCTTCAGCGATGACGCCAAGCTGATCGGAGCACCCGAGGGCTTTGCCATGAACGTGCGCGAGGTGCGCCTGAGCGCCGGCGCCGGGTTTGTGGTGGTCATCTGCGGCAGCATTATGACGATGCCGGGTCTGCCCAAGCACCCCGCCGCCATGGACATTGACGTGGACGGCGAGGGCAAGATCACCGGGTTGTTCTGATTAGATTCTTATTGCCTGCAAAAACGGAGCGGTTCCCGTATCGGGAACCGCTCCGTTTGTTATGCCAGCAGCTTGTCCAGAACAGGCTGTAAAGCGGCAATATTCTGTTGGAATTGGGGGTAAAATTCATCGCCCAGCGCGTAATCGTAGTACAGTGCGCGTTCGATGCGCTTGACGGCAGCCGCAAAATGCGGATGCTCTGCCCCACCGGCAGCGCACAGCTGTGCCGAAATCTGCGTGCAGACGATCGCCCAGCGGGCATCGGCACCGGCGCGTTCCTGCACGCCGGAATTTTGCAGGTAGTCCTGCAGCGTCTGCCCTGCCCCAGCGCTTGCCCCGCACAGGGGCAGCTGGGCAAAATAGGCGGTTTGGGCGGTCACGGTATCGATGCTCTGCCCCAGCGGGTAGAGCGCACACGCCAGCGGACGCGCCGCGTGGATGGCACAGGCAGAGCCTTCAAAAAAGCGGCAGTTGCCGGTCTTGGGGTCGGGCGTAAGGCGCAGCGTGGGCAGGCAGCTTTGCGGTGCAACGTAACTTTTGCAGAAGGCGCCCGCCACAATGCGGGGCGAAAGGCTCAGCCGCCGGGCGATGCGGTACAGATCATAGCCGGACAGAACTAAGTCGCGCCGCGCACGGCAGCAATCCCCGCAGCCGGCGCAGACAAAGGCAAAGCGCTCCCCCGCTGCAATGGGCTGGCAGTCCCCCCACGTTTCGGTCATACGACCCGGTTCGGGCGTCATAGGGGCATCTCCTTTCACAGGCGGAAGTCCAGTACATTGGCAAGCCAGCGGGTGCAAAGCGTCACCCACGCGCTGTTTTCGGCGCTGGGGGTGTTGACCTCATTGGTGCAGGTACTCATACCGTGCTGCCCCTTGGCAAAAAGGTGCAGCTCATACGGGACATCGCACTCCTCCAGCGCGTTTGCCAAGAGCAGCGAGTTCTGCACAGGCACGGATTCGTCAGTGACGGTATGCCAGACGAAAAACGGCGGCAGACCGGGTTGGATTTGGTTTTCCAAACTCATTTCGGCGCGCAGCGCTGCGTTGACGCCGCACAGGTTTTCGGTGGAGCCTTGGTGTCCCAGCGCACCGGTGGTGATGACCGGGTAGCCCAGCACCACGGCGTTGGGGCAGGCTTCCTCCCCCGTGATGCCCAGCGCCTTTTGCACGGCGGGCGTGTGCGCCAAAACGGCAGACGAAGCCGCCAGATGCCCGCCGGCGGAAAACCCGCAGACGGCGATTTTTTCGGGGTCCAGATGCAGGGTGTCGGCGTTGCGGCGCAGATACAAAATGGCAGCGGCGGCATCCAGCAGCGGCTTGTATTGCAGCGGCGTGGGGTTTTCGTCGGC
>CAKTAS010000082.1:0-7366 GCA_934529095.1 uncultured Gemmiger sp.
CGCCCGCCCCTGCGCCGCGCCCCGCCGCGCCGACGCAGCCCGCACCCCGCCGCACTGCGCCCCAGCCTGCCGTGCAGGCACCCGCCGCCCAGCCTGCCGCCCCGCGGCAGACCGTGCCGCCCCGCCAGCCCGCTGCGCCGTCCCACTCCGGCGACACCACCAACACCAGCATTATCAAGGGCTTTCTGGTCAAGATGGCGCCCGAAGGCGGCGCTGCCGGTGCCGAGGCGCTGAACGAGGGCAAAAACCAGTTCCAGAAATTTTTCCGGGAATCCGCCGCCGTCATCCCGGACGAGATGGGGCGCATCCGCGAAACCGGCAAGAAAAAGCGCGGCTGGTTCGGCTTTAAACGCGCCGAGGAAACCGAGCAGTTCGTTCCCATCAACGTCGCCCTCAGCACCCCCCACGCGCAGGAGGATGCCCCGGCTGACACCGCCCCCGCGCAGGAATACTTCCCCGACGCCGAGCCTGCCCCGGAACCCGCCCCGGCTCCCGCGCCCAAAATGGAAAGCAACCCCACGCCGGATACCCGCCACGAAAGCACCTCCCTGTGGGATATGTTCCCGAGGGCGCAGCCTGCCGCGTCCTCGCCCATGGACGAGCCGCCCGTGCAGACCGAGGACACCCGCGATGTCTGGCACAGCAAATACACCCGCCCCGCCAAGCCCGCCGCCCCGGCGCAAACGCTGGAGATGCTGCGCACCTCCTTGGCGGACGCCGCCAAAAAGAATGACCCCGGCGCCACCGGCACGGTCTACCGCAAAAAGCGCAACACCGTGGAATTTATCCTGCACCAAAAGGTCAGCGCACCCCCTGCGCCCCGGTATCCCGCCGGGGAACCTGCGGGCGAGCCGATCTCCCCGCCCGACACCACGGGCTTTACCCAGCAGCTGGGCGTTTCTGCGCCCGGCAGCGACACCCAGCAGTTTTTGGCAGCCTACGATGCCGTGCGTCCCCGCCGCGAGCCGCAGCCCGAACCCACGGCACCCCAGCCCGCCCCGGCACCGCAGCCGAAAGCGGAGCCTGCGCCGGCTGCCCCGGAACCCGCCGATGTGACCCGCCTGTTTGCCCCCGACCGCGCCCCCGATGACGTGGATCGTCTGGTGGACAGCCTGACCGGCAAGCTGCCGCCGCTCACCCAAGCGCCGCAGTCCGCCGCGACCCACACCGGCTTTACGCAGGATCTTTCCGCGCCCGCCCCGGCGGACGACACGGCAGGCTTTGTCAACAACATTGCGCAGACCATCAACAGCCAGTCCTCCGGCGGGGACACCGCCCGCTTTGACAGCGCCGCTGCCCGCCTGACCGACACCGCACCCGATGCGGCAGAGCAGGGGACAGATACCTTTATCGGTCTTACCGGGCTGCGCAGCAAGCTGTCCCTGCCGCATCTGGGCGGCACCCCGGCGGACGAATCCCCGGACAGTGTCACCCAGCCCTTCGACACCGCCGAGCTGCCCGTGACCCACGGGCACGAATACGAGCGTGCCGAGGACGCCCCCGCCGTGCAAAGCCAGCTTGACGCCGGGTTGGCACGCCAGACTGCCGCCTGCCTTATCACGCTGGCAGCCGCCGCGGCGCTGCTGACGCTGGGCATTCTGGCTGCGGCACTGCCCGCTATGCCCGGTGCCTTGGCGCTGCCGTCGGTCTATCCCGGCGTGGCGCTGGCGCTGCTGGCGGTCGCCTGTGCCGCCAACTGGCGCACCCTTGTGTCCGGTCTTGCGGGTCTTGCCAAGACCCCCACGCCGGACAGCCTTGCCGTTCTGCCCGCCTTGGGCGCGTTGGTGCAGTGCCTTGTGCTGCTCATCACCAAGCCCGATGCCTGCGGCACCCTGCTGGCAGGTCCCGCCGCGCTGGTGCTGCTGCTCAACGCTGCCGGCAAGCGGCTGCATCTTGTCACCGTGCGGGACAACTTTGCCCTTGTCAGCGCCAAGGTAGACCACGCCGTGGCGTACCGTCTGCGCGATGCCGGCGCCCTGCGCGCCGTCACCTCCGGCTTGGCGGAGCCGCATCCCAGTGTGCTGGTCAGCCGCCCCACGCAGGTGCTGCGCGGCTTCTTGGCAAACAGCGCCGCCCACGGCACCAGCGACAAAAACCAGCAGCAGTTTGCATGGCTGGTCGGCATCGTCAGCCTGGCAGGGGGGCTGTTCACCCTGATCTCCACCAAGGATGCCGCCGCTGCCGCCTGTATTCTGGCAATGATTCCCTGTTTCTGCGCACCGCTGGCGGGTACGCTGCTGTCCGCTTTGCCGGAGCATAAGATGCAGCGCAGCGCTGCCCAAGTGGGCGCGGTCATCCCCGGCTGGCGCAACATCCGCCAGCTCGGGCGCATCAACGTGCTGCAGGTCGCCGCGCGGGATCTTTTCCCCGCGGGGTGCATCTCGCTTGTGGGCATCAAGCCCGTCAAGCCGGAGCATATCGACCTTGCCATCGTGTTTGCCGCCTCGATGCTCTCTGACGCAGAGCCGACCCTACGCGATGTCTTTTTGAATATGCTGGGCGGCAACCGCAACCTGCTTGCCCAGGTCGAGGACCGCGAAGCCGTCTACGGCAAGGGGTACATCGGCTGGGTGCGCAAGCAGCGCATTTTAATCGGCAACCGCAAGCTGATGCAGGACTACGGCATCAAGATCCCCGGTGCGGAATTTGAGCAGCACCACACCGTCAACCAGCGCCGCATCATCTATCTGGCAGTGGCGGGCAAGCTGTTTGCCATGTTCCAAGTGGCATACCGCAGCGACCCCGACACCGCCGCCGTGCTGGAGGGGCTGCACCGCGACGGGCATTCGCTGCTGGTGGACTGTGACGACTTCAACGTCGATGCCCGCCTGCTGGAAACCGTCTACAGCCTGCCCACCGGCTCGGTCAAGGTGCTGAGCACTGCCGAGCGCAACGCCCTTGCCCCGTCGGTGGCTTGGCTGCCGGAAAGTGAGGGCAATATGCTGCATTTGGGCAGCTTTGCCAGCTTTGTCGGCGGCTTGGAGGCTGCCGCCGGTGCCGCCGAGGGCGAGCGCAAATCCGCCTATATCGTCACTGCCTCAGTGCTGCTCAGCTGCGCGCTCAGCGTGCTGTTCACACTGACAGGCGGGCTGGCTGCCATGCCGCTGCCGGGGCTGGTGCTGTACCAGCTGATCTGGTGTGCGGTTTCTCTGGCATTTTCTGTTTTTCAACGTTACTAAAAGCGAGGTTTTATGGAACTTATTCTGGATGCACTGTTGGACGCCCTGATCGACGGCGTAAAAATGCTGCCGTTTTTGTATCTGGCTTATCTTTTGATCGAATGGCTGGAACGCCACCACGGCGAGCGCATTGAAAACGCGCTGGCGGGCGGCGGGCAGTGGGGCTTTTTCCCCGGTGCGCTGCTGGGCTGTGTGCCGCAATGCGGTTTCAGTGCCGTGGCGTCCAACCTGTATGCCAGCCGGGTCATCACGCCCGGCACCCTGCTGGCGGTGTTTATCGCCACCAGCGACGAGGCGATCCCCCTTTTGGCGGCAGAGCCTTCGCAGTGGAGCAGCCTTGTGCTGCTGATCGTCTGCAAGGTGATCTTTGCCATTGCGGGCGGTGCGCTGCTGGATATGCCGCTGCGCCGCGTTTTGCCGCATTCTTTGTACGGCGGCTACGCCGGCAACGCCGACGAGGTCGACTGCCACGAGGAGCATGAGGAGCATAGCGGCATTTTCCTGGCGGCGCTGCGCCACACGCTGGAAATTTTCGCCTTTATCTTGGTATTCAGCTTCCTGATCGGCTTGGTATTTGAGTCCGTGGGCGAGGACGTTCTGGTTTCCGCCTTGGGCGGCATGGGGATTTTCCAGCCCATGCTTACTGCGCTGATCGGTCTTATCCCCAACTGTGCCGCCAGCGTGCTGCTGGCGCAGCTGTATGTGCAGGGCGCCATCGGGTTCGGCAGCCTGTTTGCCGGGCTTACCTCCGGCGCCGGTGTGGGCTTGGCGGTGCTGTGGCGGGTAAACCCCAGCTGGAAGCAGAATGTATTTATCACCGGGCTTTTATGGGCGGTCGGTGCAGCGGCAGGTATGCTGCTGCAGCTTGTCCTGTAAGCCACATTTTACACGGAGGGAATTTTGTATGCAGTATTCTGTTGAGAATGAACTCTTGCGCCTGACGGTGGACACCCACGGTGCCGAGGCTGTCAGCGTCATCCACAAGCCCACCGGTGCCGAGCTGCTGTGGCAGGCAGACCCCGCCGTCTGGGGTCGCCACGCGCCGATTTTGTTCCCCTACACCGGCAAGCTGACCGGCGGCAAAATGATCGCCAAGGGTATGGAGTACGCCGGCAGCCAGCACGGCTTTGCCCGCGATGTCGAGCATACGCTGGTCAGTCAGACCGCCGACACCTTGGTGTTTGAGCTGCACGCCAACGCCGAGACCCTGCCCAAATGGCCCTACGCCTTTGTGCTGCGCAGCACCTTTGCGCTGGACGGCGAAACCGTACACCACACCCTGACGGTGGAAAACCCCGTCGAGGAGCAGCTGCGCTTCGGCATCGGCTACCACCCCGCGTTTGCGCTGCCCTTTGACGACAAGCACAAGACCGAGGATTACGAGATTCGCTTTGACGGGCTGGAATCCCCGCTGTGCGTCAGCGCCGTGCCCAACGGTCTGCTGAACGGGCAGAGCTATTTTCTGGCACGCAACACCGAGGCGATTCCCCTGACGGATGATTTGTTCGACAACGACAGCCACTGCATGGTCAATCTGCGCAGCGCACACGTTTCGGTGGTCGAAAAGGACACCGGGCGCAGCGTCATCTGCGATGTGTCGGGCTTCCCGTACACGCTGATCTGGTCTGCCGCCAAAAAGCCGCTGCACTTTATCTGCATCGAGCCGTGGCAGAGCCTGCCGGGCGAGGAAAACGGACCGCTGGAGTGGGAGCAGCGCCCCTGCGCCGCCAGCCTGAAACAGGGCGAAAGCTGGTCCACGACCCTTTCCACCACCTTTGTACGCTAATATTCCAAAACAGAACCCCCTGCCTCAGAGCGCTTGCTCCGGGGCAGGGGGTTCTTACTTTATGATTTACGTTACAACGGGCAGGCGGTAAAACCATCCTTGCCCAGCACCTGAACCTTGGTGTAGCCCAGTGCCTTCAGCTTGGCGGCGGCATCCGCAAACCCGAAGGTCAGTGCCTTGACCTCGTGAGCGTCAGCGGTGATGACCACATTGCCCGAAAGGATCAGCCACTCTTTCAGCAACTCGTCGGAAGGGAAGTAGTCCTTGCGGAAACCGCGGTACACGCCGCTGGTGTTCACTTCCAGCACGCAGCGGTTGCGCGCGGCGGCCATCAGGGCAGCCTTGGCGGCAGCCAGATACCGCGGGTCGTTCTCGTCAAAGAACTCGCCGCTGCCGTTGATCTTCTTGATCAGGTCAAAATGCCCCAGAATGGTGGGCTTTTTCTCGGCAACCTTGGCAACGTTGGCAAAGTATTCCTCCGCCACCGCCAAGCCGTCACCGTCAAAATCATCGTCGATGCAGGCGCGCAGGTCCTCCTTGCGCCAGTCGATCTCATAATATTTCCCGGTCTTGGGTCCCTGCACATAGTGGCAGCTGCCGATCCAGTAATCGTAGTTGGTGGGGTCGTCATCGCTGTACAGATCCCACTCCAGCCCGCACAGGATATCCATCTTACCGGCGTAGCGCTCTTTCAGCTTTTCGATCTGCGCCTTGTACAGGGCGGTGCGGCTCTGGGTCATGCAATATTCCAGATCGTGGGCGGTGTGGCTGTGCCCGGTAAAGCCCAAGGTCTGCAAGCCGTCCTTCCAGGCGGCAACGGCAAGCTCCTCAAGGGTGTTTTTTCCGTCACACAGCTTGGAGTGAACGTGTACAGAACTCTTCAAGTATTGGTCAGCCATAATTACTGCATCCTTTCTTGCTTCACCTTATGGTCGATCACGTGACGTTTTTCCAATTCCTTGGTGATATCCTGCACCGAAATGCCCAGCTCGATCATCAGAACCATAACGTGGTAGGCAAGGTCGCTGATCTCGTAGACAGTTTCTTCCTTGTCGCGCTTGGCACCGGCAATAATGACCTCGGTGCTTTCCTCGCCCACCTTTTTCAGGATCTTTTCCAGCCCCTTGTTGAACAGGTAGGTCGTGTAACTGCCCTCCTGCGGGTCGGTCTTGCGTCCCTCGATCAGCTTGTACAGTCCCTGCCAGGTGAACTGCTTCAGCTCATTGGACAGGTACACCGGGTTGAAGAAGCAGCTTTCGGCACCGGTATGGCAGGCGGGACCGTCCTTGACGACCTCCACCACCAAGGCGTCCTTGTCGCAGTCTGCGGTGATGGACACCACGCGCTGCACATTGCCGGAAGTTTCGCCCTTGCGCCAGATCTCCTGCCGGCTGCGCGACCAAAACACGGTGCGCCCCTCGGCAATCGTCAGCGCCAGCGTTTCGGCGTTCATATAGGCAAGGGTCAGCACTTCCTTGGTGTAGTGATCCTGCACGATGGCGGGGATCAAGCCGTTGGCATCAAATTGTAAGGATTGGGAATTTTCACGGATCTCCATAGTGAAACGCTCCTAAAATATATAATATAGTGTACCTCTTTTGCCCGGTTTTGGCAAGAGGAATTTGTCTTACATCCGCACTTCCACGCCGTTTTGGCGCAGATATTGCTTCAGTTCCCGGATTTCCAGCTGTTTTGTATGGAAAATCGACGCCGCCAGCCCGGCATCCACCGCCGGATGGCTGACGAACAGCTCGCGGAAATCTTCTTTTTTCCCGGCACCGCCGCTGGCGATAATGGGTACGGCACACCGTGCCGCCACGGCGTCCAGCAGCTGCCAGTCAAAGCCGTTTTTGACGCCGTCGGTGTCAATGGAATTGACCACCAGCTCGCCCGCGCCGTTTTGGACGCCCTGCTGCAGCCAGTCCAGCGCGTCCATGCCGGTGTTTTCGCGCCCGCCCTTGGCAAACAGCATAAATTTGCCGTCCACACGCTTGATATCTGCCGAAAGCACCACGCATTGGTTGCCGTACTTTTGCGCCGCCGCGCTGATCAGCGCCGGGTTTTTGATCGCGCCCGAATTGACGCTGACCTTGTCGGCACCGCATTTCAGCACGCGGTCAAAATTCTCCAAGCTGTTGATGCCGCCGCCGACCGTCAGCGGGATAAAAATCTGCCGCGCCACCTCGCGCAGGATATCGGTGAACAGGGCGCGTCCCTCAGCGCTGGCGGTAATGTCGTAAAATACCAGCTCGTCCGCCCCGGCGGCGTTGTAGTAGCGTGCCATCTCCACGGGGTCTGCCAGATCCTGCAGCCCCGCAAAGTTCACGCCCTTGACCACACGCCCGTTTTTGACGTCCAAGCAGGGAATAATGCGTTTGGTAACCATACTTTCCCCTCCACC
>CAKTAS010000083.1:0-7299 GCA_934529095.1 uncultured Gemmiger sp.
TGATTGAAGCCCTTTTGTGGGGCATACGCTTTATGCTGGGCGCGGCGCTGTTCAGCTTTATGAACGTCGTGGCGTGGCGGCTGCCGCAGGGCAAAAGCCCGCTGACCGGGCGCAGCTTTTGCCCCAGCTGCGGCGAAGCCCTGCAGGCGCGGGACCTTGTGCCGGTGTTCAGCTGGCTGGCTTTGCGCGGGCGCTGCCGCCGGTGCGGGGCAAAAATTGCCGTGCGCTACCTGCTGGCAGAGCTTTTGGGCGGCGCCTTGGCGGTGGGCTGCACGCTGCGCTTCGGCGCGGGGCTGACCCTGCGCGAGGGGCTGTTTGGCATGAGCTGGCTTGCCCTTGTCGCCCTGCTTGCCTGCGGGCTGCTGTTTGCGCTGGCGCTGATCGACGCCAAAACGCAGATTTTGCCCGATGAGCTGAACCTGCTGCTTGCCCTGTGCGGGCTGGCGGGGGTGCTGCTGCGCCCCGGTATGTGGGCGTCGGCGCTGGCGGGCGCGGTCTGCGTCAGTGTGCCGATGCTGCTGCTCTGCCTTGTGATCCCCGGTGCCTTTGGCGGCGGGGATATCAAGCTGATGGCTGCCGCCGGGCTGCTGCTGGGCTGGCAGCACACGCTGCTTGCCGCCTTTTTGGCGGTGCTGGGCGGCGGCGGGTACGGCGCGTACCTTCTTGCCAGAAAGCTGGCAGACCGCAAGGATCACTTTGCCTTCGGCCCGTTTTTGTGTACGGGCATAGTCTTGGCGCTGCTGGTGGGCGACCCCATTCTGCAGTGGTATTTCCGATTTTTTTGACCGACCTATAAACCTGTAAAGAGGTGTTTCGATGCCACGTTACCGCTATACCGCCACCAACGCCGCCGGGCGCACCGTGCGCGGCACAGCCGAAGCCCCTTCCCTGGAGGCGCTGTATCTCCAACTGCGCGACACCAAGGACGAATACGTCACCGCCGCCAAGGAGGACACCGCCGGGGCTGCGACCTTCCGCGTAATGAAAACCGCCCAGCTGGCGGATTTTTGCCGCAACCTCGGCACGCTGCTTGCTGCCGGTGTGCCGCTGGTGCGCGCCTTCCGCATTATGGCGGATGAGATCGGGCTGGATGCCCGCAGCAAAGCCCTGTACGAAGCCCTGCTGAACGAATTGAAGCGCGGCGTGCCGCTTTCGGACGCGATGAGCCACTGCGCCCCGGCGTTTCCGGAGCTGCTGCTGGCAATGACCCGCAGCGCCGAAACCACCGGCAGCATTGACCAGAGCTTTTTGCGCATGGCAACCTACTATGAGCGCGAACACAAGATGAACCAGCAGGTCGGCAACAGTATGATGTACCCGATGATCTTAGCGGTTTTGACGGTGGGCGTTGTCATTGTGCTGATGACCTTTGTCATACCGCAGTTCAAGGATCTGTTTGACCAGATGGAAACCCTGCCGCCGCTGACCGCGCTGCTGTTCAACATCAGCGATGTTGTCGCCCACCATTGGTTCGGGCTGGCGCTGGCGGTTTTTGCGGTGGTGATGGGCATCCGCCTGCTGATAGCGCTGCCCGCCGTGCGCCTGCAGTGGGACTGGATGCGCCTGCACGCGCCCGTTGTGGGCAAGCTGAACCGCAAAATCTGCACCGCGCGGTTTGCCCGCACGCTGTCCAATTTGTATTCCGGCGGCGTGCCGATCGTGGCAACGCTGATCTCCGCCCGCGACGCCGTGGGCAACACCTGGATCGCCAGCCAGTTTGACACCGTCCTGCGCGAGGTCCGCGCCGGGCGCAGTCTTTCGGAAACCTTGGGCGGCGTGGACGGCTTTGAAAAAAAGATGGCAAGCTCCATCGCCGTCGGCGAGGAAACCGGCAAGCTGGACAGCCTGCTTGCCACCGTCAGCGAAACGCTGGACTACGAGGCGGAAAGCGCCACCAAGCGTCTGGTCGCCCTGCTGGAGCCGCTGATGATCGTGGTGATGGCAGTCATTGTGGGGTGCATCGTCGTGGCGGTCATCCAGCCCATCTACCTGTCCTACGGTTCGATCGCCGGTTCGACCAGCACATTCTGACCCCGCGCTGAAATCTAATTTTTCGGAGGTTTTTATGCCGACACTGACTTCTTTGTATTTATGCAACCGTACAGTGTACGCGGCGGTGGGTACCCCCGCCGCCAACGGAGCCAAGCTCACGGCGGTATGCCAAGACGAGCTGCCGGAGGGCTGCCTGATCAACGGCGTTATCACCAACGAAAGCGACCTTGCCGCCGCCCTGCGCGATTTTTTGGCGCGCAACGACCTGCCCGCCAAGCGGGTGGCGCTGTGCGTGGGCGGCAGCCAGTTCCAGCATAAGCTGCTGACCCTGCCCGCCATGAGCGAGAAAAAGCGCTACGCCGTTCTGGCGCAGGAGCTTTCGACCGCCGGTGTCGAGGCGGACGCCCCGCTGGACGACTACCAGCTGCTGCGCCGCGATGCCAAAACCAAGACCGACACGGTGTTTGCCTGCCGCGTCGAGAGCGCCGTGGTCGAAAGCTACGCCGCCCTTGCCAAGGACGCCGGGTTTACGATGTACAGCCTGGACTACTCGCTGTCCGGGCAGTTAAAGCTGGTGGCAGCCACCCCCGCGCTGACCGGCACCTTTGTGGTGCTGCAATTTGACGGCGACACCCTGCTGGCCAGCCTGTACGAGCAGGGCGTGTTCCACTATGCGTCCCGCAGCCGCCTGTTCTACCCGCGCGGCACGGCGGAATCCGGCAGCGAAATTGCCCAGAAGCTTTCGGGTCTTGTGCAGTTCCACATCGCCAACAAGGGCGCCGAGCCGATCGCCGCTGCCTACTTCGGCGGCTGCTCGCCGCAGGACCTGGCGGTCTGCCGCCCCGGCTGTGAGGGGCTGGGGCTTTCTGCCGAGGTTTTCCCCGACTCGCCCAACCTGCACCTGCCCGACGGGGTGCATCTCGCCGATGCTATGTTCGCTGCCGGAAATCTGATCGCACGTTAAAGGGATGGTACGATGAAACGCAAACAGATCAACTTTTACCAGCGCTGGCAGCAGGTCACCAAGGCGCAGCGCACCGCCGAGCAGCGAAAAACGCTGATCACCTTTGTGCCGGGCGCGGTGTTTGCGGCGGTCTGCCTTGTAGTGTGGGGCGCACTTTCGGTGCGCACGGCGCTGCTGAACGACCGCACCGACGCCATCACCGACTGGTGTATGGACAACGCCGCCGCCTACACCACCGCCCTGACCGACGCCAAACTGGCGGACGGCTACAACGCCCTGACCGGCTACACGCAGGACCTGGACAGTGTGCTGGCAAGCTACCCGGACGTGACCAACACCCTGCTGACCCGCATCGAAAACGCCGGCAGCAGCAGTATTTCCATTGTGTTTACCGCCTACGATGCGGCGTCCGGCAGCCTTCTGTTTGACGCCAAATCCAGCGAGGTCATCGACATTCCCGCCTACATACGCTCGCTGCAGAACTGCGGCGTGTTTTCCACCGTCACCTACACGGGCTACTCGTCCGCGAACGGTCTGTATACCATCAACCTGCGCTGCGTTCTGGCAGCGCCCCAGTAAGGAGGCTGCGTATGGACTTTACCGTGAGCGCCAAGGACAAAAAACTGCTGTACGTTGTTTCTTTGCTGGCCTTTGCCGTGCTGTATCTGCGGTTTATGCTGTTTCCGGGGCTGGAAGCGTACCGCAACGCCAAGGCGGACCTTGCCGATGCCGAGAACGCCCGCGCCGAAATGCAGCAGACGCTGATGCTTGCCCCCACCTACACCGCCAACAAGGACGCCGCCTGGGGACTTTTGCAGCAGGCGAACGGCAGCTACTACCCGATGCTTTCCTCCGGTGAATTGGACACCCTTGTCACCGGGCTGGAATTGCAGCACAATCTGGAACCCGTCAGTCTTGACATCGGCACCCCCGCCGCCCAGAGCCTTGCCGGCTACACCGCCAGCACACTGGCGGGGCACACCGCCGGGCTGACCGACAGCAGCACCCTGCTGCCCACCCAGAACCTGCTGCTGAGCAATTTTGCCGCCAACGCCGTGACACCCGAAATTTCCAACGATTACCTGCGCGCCGTGTCGGTGCGGTTCACCTGCACCGGCAGCAGCAGCGATTTTCTCTCCCTGCTGGACACCTTGGCGCGGGACTACCCCGCCATTCATATCGACAGCTTCTCGATGTCCGGGCTTTCCTACGCCACCGCCGAGGGCGAAGCCGTTGAGAACAGCTCGTTTGATGCAACGTTAAGCATCTTCTTGTGTGATAAGGGGGGTGTGCAGCCGTGAAACCGTTGCGCTTAGGCGATATTTTGCAGGAGCTTGGCTACATCAATGCCGAGCAGATCACCGCCGCACTGGCTTACCAGCGGGAACACCGCGAGCTGCGCTTGGGGCAGGCGCTGCAAAAGCTGGGCTTTGTCAACGAGCGTCAGGTGCTGGAAGCGCTGGGGCGCCGTTTGAACCTGCGCATCGTGGATTTTTCGGAATTGACGGTGGATGTTTCCGCTGTTGAAAAAATCCCGCGTGAAGTCGCACAAAAATACGATATGCTGCCCATTGCGCAGAGCGGGCGCGCGCTGACCGTTGCCGCCAACGACCCGCTGAACTACTACGCCATTGAGGATATCCGCCAGCTGACCGGTATGGAGCCGGAGATCGTGCTGGCAGAGCTGGAACCGCTGCGCCGCGCCATCCGCTACTATTACGCCGAGGTCAGCGCCCGCAAGGCCGCCAGCCGCGCCAACTCCAGCGATATGGCAGCCTTGCGCACCGAGGATCTGGCCATTGACATCAGCGCCACCGGCGGCGACACCGAGGCGCCCATCATCCGCCTGCTGAACAGCCTTGTGCAGCGCGCGGTGACCACCGGCGCGTCGGATATCCACATCGAGCCGTTTGAAAAAGAGTCCAAGGTGCGTATGCGCATCGACGGCGTCATCATCGACTACGTCACCCTGCAGCCCGCGCTGCACCAGCCGCTGATCGCCCGCATCAAGATTATGTCCAACCTGGACATTGCCGAGCATCGCGTCCCGCAGGACGGGCATTTCCGCGCACGGCTGGATACCGGCAGCGATATCAACGTCCGTGTGTCCATTTTGCCCACCGTCTTTGGCGAAAAAGCGGTGCTGCGTATTTTGTCCGGCAGCACCCGCATTGAACACGCCGACCATTTTGGTATGGACGACGAAACCTACCAGCGCTTTTTGCCCCTGCTGGACCGCCCCAACGGCATCGTCTACCTGACCGGTCCCACCGGCAGCGGCAAAACGACGACGCTGTATATGGTCCTGCAGACGATGGCAGACCGGCAGGTCAATATCTCGACTGTCGAGGACCCCGTGGAACGCAACCTGCCGCGCATCAACCAGACGCAGGTCAACCCGCTGGCGGGGCTTACCTTTGAGGCGGGTCTGCGCGCGCTGCTGCGCCAGGACCCCGATATCATCATGGTGGGCGAAACACGCGACGCCGAAACGGCGTCCATCTCGGTGCGCGCCGCCATCACCGGACATATGGTGTTCTCGACCCTGCACACCAACGATGCGCTTTCCAGCGTGGTTCGTTTGGAGGATATGGGCGTCGAGCGCTATATGATCGCCAACTCGGTGGCGGGGCTTGTGGCGCAGCGCCTGATGCGCCGCGTCTGCCCGCAGTGCGCCAAGACCGTACCCATCACCGAGATGGAGCGCGATCTGCTGGATGCCGACATCACCACCGTGCGCCGCGGCACCGGCTGCCCCAGCTGCAACGGCACCGGCTACAAGGGGCGCGTTGCCATCCACGAGCTGGTGGTCATCAACAAGGAGATGCGCCGCCTGATCTCCGCCGGGGCGACCCAGGAGGAGCTGACCCAGACCGCCCGCCGCACCCAAGGTATGCGCAGCCTGCGCGAAAGCGCCATGGAGCTAGTGCGCCAGGGCGTGACCACCCCCGAGGAGCTGCTGAAGATCACCTACTATGAGGATTGACGTCTATGCAGATTTTTGAATTGACGGCGCTGGCACGTCAGCTGAACGCCAGCGATATTCACATTTCGCAGGGGCTGCCGCTGCAGTTCCGCATCCACGGCGTTTTGCAGCACGCCCCCGTCCAGTTCAGTGACGAGGACACCCGCACGCTGATTTTGAGTATGATGGACGAAAGCCACCGCCAAGCCCTGCTGGAAGAACGTCTGGACGCCGATTTTGCCATCACCGCGCCGGACGGCACCCGCTGCCGCGCCAACGTGTTTATGCAGCAGAATAAGCTGGCCGCCACCCTGCGCCTGCTCAACGACCATATCCCCACGCTGGCGCAGCTGGGGCTGCCGCCCGTGCTGCAAAAGATGGCGGACGAGCCGCGCGGGCTGATTCTGGTCACGGGTCCCACCGGCAGCGGCAAATCCACGACGCTGGCGGCGATGATCGAACATATCAACGAATCCCGCGCCGAGCATATCCTGACCATTGAGGACCCCATCGAGTACGTCTATCAGGGCAAAAAATCGCTGATCCACCAGCGCGAGGTGGGCGTGGATGTACCCGGCTTTGCGGGTGCGCTGCGCAGCGCCCTGCGCGAGGACCCGGATGTGATTTTGGTCGGTGAGATGCGCGATTTTGAAACGATCTCCGCCGCCGTGACCGCCGCCGAAACCGGGCATCTGGTGCTCAGCACGCTGCACACCATCGGCGCCGCGCAGACCATCGACCGCATTATTGACGTCTGCCCCGCCGGGGCGCAGAACCAGATCCGCGGGCAGCTGGCATCGGTTTTGCGGGGTGTCGTGACCCAGCAGCTGCTGCCGCTGGCAAGCGGGCAGGGACGCTGCGCCGCCACCGAAATTTTGGTGGGTACCGACGCCGTGTCCAACCTGATCCGAGAGGATAAGTGCTTCCAGCTGCCCACGCTGCTGCAATCGGGCGCGGCGCTGGGTATGCACAGCCTGAACGCCGACCTTTCCCGCCTTGTCGCCGAGGGGCGCATCACCCGCGATGCCGCCCTGCGCTGCGCCACCGACAAGCGCGATCTGGAGCAGTACCTTTAACAAAACGCCGCCCCGCCTGTTTTGCAGGCGGGGCGGCATTTTGTCAGATAATAAATAATAGATAATAGATAATAAATCAGGTGTGCCCGCCGTGCGGGCACATTTTTATACCGTGCGATGTAGGGCGGGGTGACCCCACCCCGCCGGGCAGATATTCGGCTGCGTAAATTTGCCGGTTCGCTTGTAGGGGCGAGCATTATGTCAAGAGCAACATAGGTAACACCTAGGGAAGACACATAGGTTACAGTCTGCGGATGTGGCGATCAAGCAATTTTCCTTCCACAGCGTCTACCGTGGCGATT
>CAKTAS010000084.1:0-7271 GCA_934529095.1 uncultured Gemmiger sp.
GCCGCCGTCGGCTTCGGCGCGCTGTATGCCAGCCGCATCCGCACTGCCAACTCCATCATTAAACTGACCGACTACGACGATTATAACCTTTACCGCATGCAGGTCAGCTATAACTACGACCTGGACAAAATGATCGCCAACACCACTGCCGACAACCAGAGCTTCATCGACGAAGCCGTCAAGCAGGCGCTGCCGCTGCTGCCCATCTCCATCAAAGCGCCCAGCTTCGGGTGCAGTGCGTTCCGTGCGCAGGCCACGGACGGCGACCACCTGATGGGTCGCAACTACGACTTTAAGCGTGATACCTCGGCCATGCTGGTCTGCACCGCGCCCAAGGACGGCTATAAGTCCATCGCGTTTGCCGCGCTGGATAATCTGGGCATCAAACAGGCCGACGCCAGCGCCAAGGGCAAGATTGCCAGCCTGCTGGCTCCGTTCGCCTGCCTGGACGGCATCAACGAAAAAGGCGTGTCGATCGCCGTGCTGACACTGGACAGCGAGCCGACCAAACAGGATACAGGCAAGCCTGTGCTGGCCACCACCATGGCTATCCGGCTGGTGCTGGACCGCGCCGCCACCACCGCCGAAGCCGTCGAACTGTTGGAGCAGTACGATATGTTTGCCACCAGCGGCCGCGACTACCATTTTTATATCACGGATGCCACCGGTGACGGCCGCGTGATCGAGTTTGACTGCGACGACCCGGCACGCCCGCTGGTTGCCACGCCCAACCCGCAGGTGACGAACTTTTTTGTGCTATACAAGGATAACGTGCTGCCCAACCAGAAAAACGGTATCTACGGCCATGGCCGTGAGCGGTACGACGCCATTGAGGAGATCCTGACCGCCAACGCCGGGGCCATCACGCCCGATATCGCCTGGCAGGCGTTGCAGGCATCCAGCCAGGCCCCCAACCCCGAGAACGTGACCAGCAATACGCAGTGGTCGATTTTGTATAACAACACGAATCGCACAGCGACCATCGCCCTCCGACGCGATTGGAGCAATACGACCGAGATTGAGTTGGAAAGTGTGACTGCGTTTTAAAGGTGTTGTATTACACAAAAGGCTCCCCTTGAGGGGAGCCTTTTTAACGTTCGCTTTCCGCGTCCTGTTGACAAAATGCAGCATCTGTTCTATAATCAGATGCTGTAAAACATAGTAAATCAGTAGTTTAATGCATTGGACGTGAGGGGAACGGAATGCTCAATCAATTTTCGAGAACGGAACTGTTGTTTGGCCATGAGGCCATGGAAAAACTGTACAATGCCCGGGTGGCGGTGTTCGGTGTTGGCGGCGTCGGCGGCTATGTGGTCGAAGCCTTGGCAAGAAGCGGCGTAGGCACGTTGGATATCATCGACGACGACAAGGTCTGCCTGTCCAACCTGAACCGCCAGATCATCGCCACGCACGACACCGTCGGTCAATACAAGGTCGATGCCGCGCGCGAGCGCATCCTCAGCATCAATCCCGACTGCGTGGTGTACGCGCACAAAACCTTTTACACCCCCGAAACCGCCGCGCAGTTTGATTTTGCGCAGTACGACTATGTGGTGGACGCCATCGACACCGTGACCGGCAAGATCGCGCTGATCTTACAGGCGCAGGCGGCGGGCGTGCCTGTTATCAGCTGTATGGGGGCAGGCAACAAATTGAACGCTGCCGCCTTTGAGGTCGCTGACATCTATGCAACATCTGTCTGCCCGCTGGCGCGCGTTATGCGCACCGAGCTGCGCAAGCGGGGCGTCAAGCAGCTGAAGGTCGTCTACTCCAAAGAAAAAGCCCTGACCCCCCAGCCCACCAACGATACCGGCAGTGACGTGCCCCGTGTCGGGGCGCCGCGCCGCCAGACCCCCGGCAGCACCGCCTATGTCCCCGCCGTTGCCGGCTTGCTTTTGGCGGGCGAGGTCGTCAACGATCTGACCGGCAGGCACGGCGTTATGGCATAACCGCTGCCCCGAAAGCCGCCCCTTTCCGCACCCAACACTTATGCAAGGAGAATCTGCCCGTGGAACGCCAAATGGACGCATGTCAAAAAATCGAGCGCAGCATCATCAAAAAATACCGCAAGCAGCTGTGGACGCCCTTTATTGTGGCGGTCAAACGGTACGAGCTGATCCAAGCGGGGGACAAAATTGCCGTCTGCATTTCGGGCGGCAAGGATTCCATGCTGATGGCAAAGCTGATGCAGGAATTGCAGCGCCACAGCGAGGTACCCTATGAGCTGGAGTTTCTTGTGATGGACCCCGGCTATAACGAGGTCAACCGCCAAAAGATCGAGAGCAACGCCGCCTTGATGAACATCCCCATCACGGTGTTTGAAACCAACATCTTTGATGTGGCAAACCAAGCCGAAAAGAACCCCTGCTACCTCTGCGCCCGTATGCGCCGGGGACATTTGTACAAAAAGGCGCAGCAGCTGGGCTGCAACAAAATTGCATTGGGGCATCACTTCAACGATGTGATCGAAACCACGGTTATGAGTATGTTCTACGGCTCGCAATTGCAGGCGATGCCGCCCAAGCTGCACAGCACGAACTTCCCCGGTATGACGCTCATCCGCCCGCTGTACTGCATCCGCGAGGAGGATATTCTCGCTTGGTGCCGCTACAACAGTCTGGAATTTATCCAGTGCGCCTGCCGCTTTACCGAGAATATGACCGTCAGCGCCTGCGGCAGCAGCTCCTCCAAACGGCAGGAAATCAAGCTGCTGCTGCGCCAGCTGAGCAAAACCAACCCAAATATCGAGAACAGCATCTTCCGCAGCATTCACGCCGTTGCGCTGGACACGATGCCCGGCTTTAAAACCGAAGGGCAGGAACATAGCTTTTTGGAGCGCTTTGACCGTATACAGGAGCAGTTGGACACCGCAGACTGATACGCCGCCCTGCCTTTTCGCCGCACCCTTGCCGGGGTGCGGCTTTTGTTTTGCCCGGCTGCATAACCGCGCCCCGCGCCGCCCACACTCTAGCGTGAAAGGGGTGGGGCATATGCGCTCCCGGCGCGGGTTTTTCTGGCAAAGCTTGGTATTTACGCTCATTTTACTGGTCCCGATGATGGGGGTCACGCTCTGGTTACAGCAGGGTCAGCAGCAGCAACAGGCGCTGCGGCAGGCAGCGGCACAGCGGGGCGGCATCACCGTGGAGGCAGGCTCGCAGAGTGTGTGGCGGTTCTTGCTGGTCGTCCAGCAGGAGCAGCCCGCCTTTGTGCTGGCGCGGGCGGACAGCCTGCAGCAAACGGTAACGCTGTGCGCCCTGCCTGCCGATTTGCAGGTCAACGCGCCCGCAGGCACCACCACTTTGGGAGACTGCGCCCTGACCGCCGGGGCGGGGCGGGCGGCGCAGCTTTTGCAGCAAACTCTGTTCGGGGACGAAGCCGCCCCCTCGCTGTACTATCTGGCAGCCACCCCCGCCACATGGCAGACCTTTGCCGATGCGGACGAGGTGCGGTGGGACACCGCGGCGCTTTTTGACACCGCCAACCAACGGCGGCTGGGGTTGGACGCCGACCCCATTGCGGTGCTGAGCGCCGAAACCGCCGCCGAACTTCTTGCCAAGGCGCAGCGCGTTCTTGCGCCGGAAACAGCAGCCGCCGCCCACGCCGCCGTCTGGTGCGCCTTTTTGCGCCAGCAGCCCGCGCTTTTGTCCGCGCTTGCCGACCGTTGGCGGCAATACAGCGCCCGCACGCTGACAAACCTGCACAGCGGTGATCTGACCGGGGCAGGGGATTGCTTTGGCTATCTGTCCCGGCAGGAGGCGCTGCGCATCGACTACCTGCAGGTGCCGACCCAAGACAACACACTGACCGCCGAGGCAATGCGCACCCTGCGGGAATTGTTGGGATAATGAAAAGTGCCGCCCCATCGGGGCGGCACACCGTTTGTAACGCGGAAATTTATTCTTGGCGGAAACGCGCCAGAAATTCTGCCGTGCGGGGGTTCTGCGGATGGTCAAAAATCTCGGCAGGGGAACCCTCCTCGGCAATGACGCCGTCCGCCATATAGACCACATGGCTCGAAACATCGCGGGCAAACGCCATCTCGTGGGTCACCACGATCATCGTCAGCCCGTCGGCTGCCAGCTGGCGCATAACGCTCAGCACCTCGCCCACCATCTGGGGGTCCAGCGCGGAGGTCGGCTCGTCAAACAGCAGCACCTCCGGCTGCATCGACAGGGCGCGGGCGATCGCCACGCGCTGCTTCTGCCCGCCGGAAAGCTGGCGCGGCTTGGCGTGGATATACGGCGCCATACCGACCTTTTCCAGGTTTTGCAGGGCGGTTTTGCGGGCGGTTTCCTTGTCCTGATGCAGCACATAGCGCAGCCCCGCAGTGCAGTTGTCCAGCACGGTCATATTGTTGAACAGGTTAAAGCTCTGGAACACCATACCCACCTTAGCGCGGTAGGCGCAGGGGTCACTGCCCTTGGCGGTGATGTCCTGCCCGTGGAACAGCACCTGACCGTTGGTCGGGGTTTCCAGCAGGTTGATGCAGCGCAGCAGGGTGGACTTGCCGCTGCCGGATGCGCCGATCACGCAGGTGACATCGCCGGGCTTGACGGCAAAATCCACATCGCGCAGCACAACGTGGGTGCCGAAGCTCTTGGAAAGATGCTTGACCTCAATAACAGCCTCAGACATGGGCGTGACCTCCCTTCATATCCAGATTCTGCGATTCGTGGTTGGGGGCGGGGGCGTTGTACATCCCGCTGGTGTAGGCGAGGGTATCGGTGGTGTTCAGGTCGTAGTTCTGCGGACCGTCCAGCACCTTTTCCCACAGGCGCAGCAGGTAGCTTGCCAGCAGCGTCATCGACAGATAGATGACCATCACGATGGCGGCGCTCTCAAAATAGGTGTACAGCGCGCCGACAACGCTCTTGTGGACAAAGAACAGGTCGGTGATGGAAATGACCGACAGCACCGAGGTATCCTTGATGTTGATGATAAAGTTGTTGCCGATCTGCGGCACGATGTTGCGCAGCGCCTGCGGGAAGATGACGTGCAGCATCGTCTGCCAGTGGTTCATACCGATTGCCTTCGCACCCTCGGTCTGACCGGGGTCAATGGACACAATGCCGCCGCGCACGGTTTCTGCCATATAAGCGCCCGTGTTGATGGACACGATAAAGAACCCGGCGCTCCACATACCCATCTTGATGCCGAACACCTGCATCATACCGTAATAGATGAACACCGCCTGCACGATCATAGGCGTGCCGCGGAACAATTCCACATAGCAGCGCAGAATAACGTGCAGCAGCTTGATCAAAAAGCGCTTCCATACGGGGTCGCGCTGCTTGTCAACGGGGATGGTCTGCAAGGCGCCGACGGCAAAGCCGATCACGCAGCCGAAAAACGTACCCACCAGCGCCAGCAGCAGGGTCGTACCCGCGCCGCGCAGGTAGCTGGGACCGTACTTGGCAAGGACCTTGGCACAGTTTGCCACAAACAATTCCATGGAAAATTCTCCTTTTGAACTGCCGCAGCCCCTGCCGCAAAAAACGGCAGGGGCAAGGGCAGAAATGTTCTTACTCGCTCAGGGGCTGGGCGGCGATGGCTTCATCCATCAGGTTGTTGTAGTCGTCGGCAGTCATACCGGACAGTACCTCGTTGATGGCATCGCGCAGGGCGGTGTTGCCCTTTTTCATCGAAATACCGATGTTGATGTCCTCCTGGCTGACCTGGAAGTCGTTCTCCCCGCCGCCGAAATCCAGCAGCGCAAAGTCGGGGTAGGCGACCAGAGCCGCCTGCGCGGTGGGACGGTCGGTGACGACCACGTCGCAGGCACCGCTGTTCAGCGCGACCAGCATGGCGGGTGCGGTTTCCTGTGCGGCAAGGATGTTGCCGTTGGGGATCTGCGGCAGGCAGTTGTCATACCAGATGGTACCCAGCTGGCTGGTGGCGGTAGCGCCGTCAAGGTCAGCCACGCTCTTGGCGTCGGCGTACTTGCTGTCCTTCTTGACCAAGGTCACGATGGAAGCGTAGTAGTACGGGTCCGAGAAATCGACCTGTTCGGCACGCTCGGCGGTGATGGACTGACCGGCAATGACGCAGTCCACGTCGCCGCTGGTCACGGCGGGGATCAGGCTGTCCCAGTCCAACTTGACGATCTGGACATTCTGACCCAGCGCCTCGCCGATCTTCTTTGCCATAATGACATCGTAGCCGTAGGCGTAGTCGCCGGAATCGCGGATCTGAACGGCACCGTTGGCATCGTCATTCTGCGTCCAGTTGTAGGGGGCGTAGGCACACTCCATAGCAACGGTCAGGGTGGTGGGGTCGCCGTCACCATCGGGGACGGTAGAATCCACGGCAGGGGAGGCAGCGCTCCCGCAGGCGGTCAAGCCAAACGCCAGAACGGCGCTCAGCGCCAGAGCAGCAGTGTTCTTCAGTTTCATAATGCACTCCTTTTCATAAATCGCAAAATCCCTCTATACTTCCAAAAAAGTCCCGGCATCCTTGGCGGAATACCGGGACTTGGAACCTAAAATGCAGCCTCCATATGCGGCACAGCGCGCAGCCGCGCCGTTGCGGCTTTACTAATGTATCATACGCCAGTTAGGCGGATTTGTCAAGAAATATCCGTATTTTTATACAGAATATTCAAAAATACATCAGGCAGTGGCTTTTTCGCTGTTCTGTTCGCTTGCCTTGTAGCTCTTGACGCTGGTCACCACAATGCTGATGCCCAGCACGATCAGCAGCACACCGATGATCAGCTGCAGACCGTTGGCGATGAACACCGCGCCCCAAGTGGTTTCCCCGGCGGGGATGCCCACCGCTGCGGCGGTGCGGATTGCCTTGACCATGGCCAGAACGCGCTGCACCAACGCAGTAAAGGTAACGCAAAGCATAATGACCAGCGGGGGGAACAGCATCTTGTTGCTGCGGCCGGTCACCTTCAGGAACACGCACAGGGTGACCAGCACCAGGGCGCTCAGCAGCTGGTTGGCAGAGCCGAACAGCGGCCAGATGTTGGCATAGCCGATCTGGGTCAGCAGGAAGCCGAACGCCAGCGTCACAAAGGTGGAAAAATAGGTGTTGCACAGCAGCTTGCGCCAGCCCTCGGCGTGTTCCATATCGTCCACGCTGAACAGCTCCTGGAAGCTCATACGTCCGATACGCGCCACAGCGTCCAGGCTGGTCAGCGCCAAGGCGGAAACGCACATCGTCATAAAGACGGTAGCGGCATAAACGGGTACGCCGAACATCTCAAAGAAACCGGCAACGCCGCGGCTGAAGATCTGGAACGGGGTACCGGCGGCGGGGGTGCCGTC
>CAKTAS010000085.1:0-7239 GCA_934529095.1 uncultured Gemmiger sp.
CCGAACTCGGCGGCAAAATAGCTGTCGTAGTCGGGGTACTTTTCCAGAATGGCGTCCAGCGCACCCTCGCCCATTTTGCGGCTGACGCCCTCCACGGGCAGCAGCAGCGCCCACTCGGTTTTGGGCTTATTGTGCAAAAAGCCCTCGATGACCGGGCGGCGGTAGACGTTGGTCAAAAGGTAGTCCGTCACGGCGTCGCGGCGGGACACCCCCAGCGCCAGCAAAATCAGCATAGCGGCAATGCCGGTGCGGTCCTTGCCGCAGGTGCAGTGAAAAAGCAGCGGTACACGGTGGTTTTCCAACAGTGAGAACAGTTCCTTATACGCTGCATTGCCGAACGGCATCTCCCGGTACAGCGCACTGAACCAATCAAAATCATGCACGGTATGCCCCACCGCACGCTCAAAGGCAGCCTTTTCGGCGTTCAGGCGCTCGATACCTCTGGGCGAATAATCCATCTCTGTCCCATCGGGGTAGCACATCCCGCACACGCGGCGGTAATGCGCACCGGGCAGCGGCGGGTCGGGGCGGGCGGCGGCTTCGCCCGCGCTGCGCAGGTCCAGAATTTCGCGCAGGTGCAAACTTTGCAGCAGGGCTTGGTCTGCCCCGCTTTGCAGGGCATCCAGACTGCCGCCCCGGAACAGCAGCCCCCGGCGCACACGGCGCCCGTCGGCTGCGGGGTAGCCGCCCAAGTCGCGGAAATTCCCCGCCCCGGCAAAGGGTAGCTGCGCCCCCGGCTTAGTTGCCGTCGTCATAGGCGACCGCCGGGACGTTGGCGTATTCATCGGGCAGGTCGGGCGGCAGGGTCTGCATATATTCGTGCATTGCCTCCGCCACCGTCTTGCTGTACGCCACCGCCTCGACCACAGTGCGCGCACCCTTGACGGCGTCGCCGCTGGCAAAAATGCCGGGTACGCTGGTGTGCCCCACCTCGTCGGTTTCAAACAGACCGCGCGGGGTGGTTTTGAGGTCGTGGTTGCTCTCGGTGATGGTGGTGCAGGGACCTTGGCTGATGGACACAATGACGCTGTCCGCCGGGTAGAGCTTTTCACTGCCGGGCAGGTCGGTCAGCGTGCCGTCCTCGCCCTCCTGCACGTCGCGGAAAATTACACCCTTGTCGGTGATCTCGACCGGCTTTTTGTTGTAGAAGAACTCCACGCCCTCGAGCTTAGCGTAGCTTGCCTCGTACTCGCTGGCGGTGATCTTCTGCGTCAGCGAGAAGCACTCGATATGGCGGGTGCCGTGGCGCAGCGCCGTGCGGGCGACGTCCATGGCGGCATTGCCCGCGCCGATGACGATGACCCGGCTGCCCAAATGGTAGACATCGGGGTTTTGCAGGTAGTTGATGGCATAGTGGACGTTGCCCAGACTTTCGCCCTTGATGTGCAGCGTGTTGGGGCGCCAGACACCGGTGCCGATGAAGATCGCCTTGTAGCCGTCGCGGAAAAGGTCGTCCAGCTTGAGCGCCTTGCCCACATCGGTGTTGGGGCGCACCTTGATGCCCTTTAAGCGCAGATGGCGGTACTCGAAGTCGTCCAGCACCGACTTGGGCAGGCGAAATTCGGGGATGCCGTAGCGCAGCACGCCGCCGATCTTATCGTGGCTTTCAAAGATGGTGACATCGTAGCCGTAGCGCGCCAGAATGACCGCGATGGTCAGACCCGCGGGACCCGAACCGATGATGGCGACCCGCTTGCCGTTGGCGGGTGCGGGACCCTGCACCATTTTGCTGGCATAGGTGGAGGATATGTAGTTTTCGATGACCGAGAAATGCACCGGCGTCCCCTTGATGCCGCGCACACAGTGACCCTCGCACTGGTTTTCGTGGTTGCACACCAGCGAGCAGACGGTGGTCAGGGGGTTGTTTTCAAACAGCATACGCCCTGCCTCGTCCAGCTTGTTGTCCTTGAGCAGACGGATGACCTCCGGGATGTTGGTGTGGATGGGGCAGCCCTGCTGGCAGCGGGGTACCTTGCAGCCCAGACACTGGTTGGCTTCGTCCATAACGTGCAATGCCATAGTAAACTCCTTTTTTCAGATGAAAGAGAACGGATTTTGTCCTCGTAGAATCATAATACCACCGGCTTCGTGGTAAAGGCAAGCCCCATTGGGCGGGTTTTGTCCCGGCACAATGCCGAAAAATCGACCATTTTACTGTGCAGGTTGCCAATTTGCTCTGCCGCCTGCCCGGTTCGCTGCAAATCTGCCAGCGCCGTGCCTGCCGGAAGCGCCGCCCGTTTTAAGCGCGGCAGCGCCTGCTTTTTGGCGCCCAGCACCTGAATGTACGGCACGGGCGGCAGGTCGGGCGGGATATGCAGCGCCGCATCCAGCGCCAGGCGGCGCAGCCGCGCATGGGGGTAGCGCTTGGTTTTTAACAGGGCGTACAGCTCCTCGCGGTCGGCGGCGGTGCGCACGGCGGCGGCAAGGCGATGCTCCAGCCCCTCATTGACCGAGCGCACACCGGCAAAATCGGCGGCGGTCTGCGTGCGCAGCAGTGCCAGCAGCGCGGCGTCAAATTTAACGCTGCTGCGAAAAAGTCCGTCCTGCTCTGCCTGCCGGTACAGTGCTTGCGCGCTTGCCGGCACAAACGGCGCCCAGTCGCAGACCGGCAGGGTGCGCAGGTAGCCCGCGCTTGCCATGGCCACCGCGCCGTGCCGCCCGGTGGTGCCGCCGTGTGCCGTGCCAAGGCGCGGCAGCGGCAGCGGGGTCAGGGCGGCGTTCTGGGTCAAAATTGCCTTGCAGTATTCCACGCCCAGAATGTTGTTCGGCTCGCGCAGAAGCGCCCCCATACCGGGGCAGGCAGCCTCGGCAGCGGCAGCCCGCGCGGCGGCGAAGGTCTGCCCGGCATCCAGATTTTTGCGCAGCTCCTCGTTAATTTTTTCACTCAGCAGCAGCCGTGCCGCGTCCATCAGCCGTGCGGCGTCCGGGGTTTCTGCCCCAAACGACAGCGTGTCGCAGCCAAGGGCTGCCAGCAGCCGCACCCCGGCGGCGGCAAACGCTTCCGCCCCGGCACAGGCATACGGGGCAGGCAGCGCCGCGACTATATCCGCCCCGCTTGCCAGCGCTGCGCGCACCCGCACCGATTCGGGCAGAATGGGTACCTCGCCCCGCTGCACGGCACCGGCGCTCATCGCCACGGCAATGCAGTCTGCCCCGGCGGCGCGCGCCGCTGCCAGCTGGGCTGCGTGACCGTTATGAAAGGGGTTATACTCGGCAATAATGCCCACAAACATAGGCTTCCTCCTCGGATGCGCAAAAAATGTACGGTATACAGGCGGTATGCGGGAAAGCGAAGCTTGAAAAAATTCTCTTTCCATTATATAATAAAATCGACGATTGGAAAAGGGGTACGCCCCAAGAAAACAAGGAGGACTCCAGCAATGAAGATTCTGGTTATCAACTGCGGTTCGTCCAGCCTGAAGTATCAGCTCATCGACATGGACGGCGAGAAGGTACTGTGCAAGGGTCTGTGCGAGCGCATCGGCATGGAAAGCAGCATGATCACCCATGATGCCAACGGCGTAAAGGCCACCACGCCCGCCATCTTCCCCACCCACACTGAGGCGTTTGCCGAAGTTGTCAAGAAGATGACCTCCGGTCAGGGCAAGGTCATCAGCGATGTTTCTGAAATTGACGCCATCGGTCACCGCGTGGTCCACGGCGGCGAAAAGTTCAAGGAAAGCTGCCTGATCACCCCCGAGGTCGTCACCGCCATCCACGACCTCAGCCCCTTGGCACCCCTGCACAATCCCGCCGCCATTCTGGGCATTCAGGCGTCCTACAAGGTTTTTGGTGCCGACAAGCCCAACATTGCCGTGTTTGACACCGCCTTCCACTCCACCATGCCCCCGAAGGCGTATATGTACGCCATCCCCTACGAATATTACGAGAAGTACGGCGTGCGCCGCTACGGCTTCCACGGCACCAGCCACAAGTATGTCAGCCACCGCGCCGCCGAATTTTTGGAGGAACCCATTGAGCGCCTGAAGCTCATCACCTGCCACCTCGGCAACGGCTCCTCCATTGCCGCCGTCGATCAGGGCAAGGTCATCGACACCTCCATGGGTATGACCCCGCTGGCCGGTCTGATGATGGGTACCCGCTGCGGCGACCTGGACCCCAGCGTGGTCAACTACCTGAAGTACAACCTCGAGATCACCGGTCACGAGCTGGACGAGATCCTGAACAAGAAGTCCGGTCTGCTGGGTGTTTCCGGCGTGTCCAGCGACAAGCGTGACGTGGAGGAAGCCGCCGAGAACGGCAACGTCCGCGCACAGCTTGCCAGCGATATGCTGAACTACCAGATCAAAAAGACCATCGGCAGCTACATTGCCGCCATGGGCGGCGTGGACGCCATCGTCTTTACCGGCGGCATCGGTGAGCATGACGCCGACTCCCGCGCCAAGATCTGCCACCACATGGACTGGCTGGGCATCCGCATCGACACCGACAAGAACCGCGACGCCCACAAGCAGAGTACCGACGTGGTCGAGGTGACCGCCTGGGGCGCCCGCGTGCGCACGCTGATCATTGAAACCAACGAGGAATTGATGATCGCCCGCGACACCAAGGAAGTTGTTGAAAAGCTGTAAGGCAGAACGCAAAATGTACGGGTAAACCGCATGAATGGCTTCCCCCTTTGGGGGAAGCTGTCACCGCAGGTGACTGATGAGGGGGCAATTTCCGGACATTCCCCCTCATCCGGCGCGTTCCGCGCCACCTTCCCCCACAGGGGGAAGGCTTTTCCGTAGTCCAAAAAGGAGCCGCTGCGCAAGGCAGCGGCTCCTTTTTTATTTGGTATTTGGTTCCGGTTATTCCTTCGGCAGCAGGTGCGCCTTTTCCAGCGCCGGGCGCAGCGCCAGATACAAAAGCACCGCGCACACCGTGGACAGCAGCGAGTTGACCAGCGTGACGCCGCTGGCGATCTTGGTCACGACCGAGGCGATCTCGGCAGGCTGACCAAAGATGAACCGGTTGCGGAAATAGCCGATCAGCGGGTCGGTGAACACATTGACCAGCAAGCCGCTGAACGCCGCGCCGGTGACGGCGGCCATGTAGTTGAGCGTATGCGCGGGCGTGCGGGTCTTGAGGTGCAGCACCTTGTGCGCCACCGCGCCGCAGACCACGCCGATGATAAACTTTAAGATAAAGGTCGTAATGGCATAGCCGGGGTCGCCCGCGACGATATCCGCCAGCGCCAGACCGATGGCACCCGCCAGACCGCCGGAGATGCCATCCAGCAGCAGGGCGGTCAGCGCCGTGAAGGTGTTGCCCAGGTGGAAGGACGAGCCGGTACCCAGCACGTTGGGAATGCGGAAAAACTCATACGCCACAAAGCTGAGCGCCGCCATAATGCCGATAATCGCAATTTTCTGGGTGGTAAAACGGGTTTTGGACAGCCCCGCGATCAGCAGCACAGCCGCCACGACCACGAAAAATAAGATCCACATCGTTGAAGTTTGCATTTTTGTACTCTCCCCTGTTGACAAATTGTCCCTTGCAAGGTATGCTCCTATTATAACGTTTTCTGGCACTAATAAAATAACCAGTTTTTAAATATTTTATGGTGCCAGTTGGGAGGGCTTGCCGTGATAGAACTACAACCGAACGCCAAAGCGCCGCTGTATGAGCAGCTGTACGCCGCCTTGGCGGACGAGATCCGCCGGGGCATCCTGCCGCCTGGCAGCCCGCTGCCGGGACGGCGCACTATGGCGGCGCAGCAGGGCGTGAGCGTGAACACCGTGGACGCCGCCTACCAGATGCTGGCAGCCGAGGGCTTGGCGGAGGCACGCCCCCGCAGCGGCTTTTATGTGCAAAAAACCTACGGTATGCTGCACCCCCGCCGCCCTGCGCCCGCCCCTGCCGAGGAGCCGCACCCCGCCGAAAAAGCACCGCTGTACGATCTTTCTACCGGCAGCGTGGACACGGCGCTGTTCCCGGCGCGCAGCTGGGGGCGGCTGCAGCGCGAACTTTTATACCAGCGCCCGGAGCTTTTGCAGCGCGGCGAAATGCAGGGCGATGCCGCCCTGCGCGCACAAATTGCGTGGTATCTTTCGGGCTACCGCGGGGTGTGCTGCACGCCCGACCAGATCGTGGTGGGCGCGGGCATCGAGTACCTGCTGGGGTGTCTGGCGCACCTGTTTGCGGGCAGCCTTGCCGCCATCGAAAACCCCGGCTACGCCCGCACACAGGCGGTCTTGCGCAACAGCGGGCTGACCTGCGTGCCGGTGGACATTGACCGCGACGGGCTGCCCGCCGCCGCGCTGGAGCAAAGCGGCGCCAGCGTTTGCTACCTGACGCCCAGCCACCACTTCCCCACCGGCATCACCATGCCCGCCACCCGCCGCGCCGAGCTGCTGGCGTGGGCAGCCGCCCGCCCGGGGCGCTATATCCTGGAGGACGACTACGACTCGGAATTCCGCTTTGACACCCGCCCGCTGCCCAGCCTGCAGGGTATGGCAGGTCCGGACGGCGCGGTGGTGTATCTGACGACCTTTTCCAAAAGTCTGGCCCCGGGCATCCGCATTGCCTGCATGGTGCTGCCGCGCCCGCTGCTGGCACAGTACCGCCGCGATTTTGCCGCCTACGCGAACACCGTGGGGCGCTTTGAGCAGCAGACCCTCTGCGCGTTTATTGCGGGCGGGTATTTCACCCGGCATCTGGCGCGCATCCGTTTGGCGTACAAGCGCCGTATGGAAGCCTTTGCCGCCGCCCTGCGCGATGCCCTGCCCGGCGTGCAGCTGGGCGCGGTACACAGCGGGCTGCACTTTTTGCTGACGATGCCAAGCGCCCAAGGCGAGCGCGCCATGGTGGAAAGCGCCGCCCGCGAGGGGGTGCGCCTGCGCGGGCTGAGCGAGTACTATCTGGCACGCCCGGCGCTTTGCGCCCCCAACACGGTGGTGGCGGGGTATTCGGCGCTGAAGGATGCGGATATCCCCGCCGTGGCCGCCGCGCTCGCCCGGGCGTGGAATTGAACCGATGCAGCAAAAAAGCCGCAGGGTCACCCCTGCGGCTTAGCGTATCAAAACACCACATTCTATGGAATGTGTAGGGGCGACCATTGGTCGCCCGCCAACTTGGCGCAGCATCGCGTTGTCTGCGGAAGTTTTCTTGCACGGCAAACGGGCACGGGCGAGCAATGCTCGCCCCTACAAGAGCTTTTTTACTTGCTCAGCTTGAACAGCTCGTCGCCCGGCTCTACGGTGCCGGCGGCAGCCAGCTCCACAGCCTTGAAGTCAT
>CAKTAS010000086.1:0-7111 GCA_934529095.1 uncultured Gemmiger sp.
ACAACGCGCTCCATAGGCTCCATGACCTTGCCGTCCTCCTCGTGGGTCAGAACGTGCGGGGGGCTGACCTGCAGCTCGTAGCCTTCGCGGCGCATGGTCTCGATCAGGATGGACAGGTGCATTTCGCCGCGGCCCATGACACGGAAAGAATCGTTGGTGGCAGAGTCCTCGACCTTCAGGGCGACGTCCTTCAGCAGCTCGCGCATCAGGCGGTCGCGGATCTGGCGGGAGGTAACGTACTTGCCCTCCTTGCCGGCAAACGGGGAATCGTTGACCGAGAAGGTCATTTCCACCGTGGGATCGTTGATTTTAACAAACGGCAGCGGCTGCACCTTGCTGGGATCGCAGATGGTGTTGCCGATGGAGATGTCGGGCAGACCGGCGAAGGCGACGATATCGCCTGCCTGAGCGCTCTCGATCGGCTCACGACCGTTCGCCTTAAAGTCAAACAGCTTGGTGATGCGTCCGGTCATATGCACATCGGGGTTGTGCCAGTCGCACACCTGGATGGCAGAGCCGACCTTGATGACACCGTTCTGCACACGACCCACGCCCATACGGCCGACGAAGTCGTTGTAGTCGACACTGGAAACCAGCATCTGGAGCGGCTCTTCAGGCTCGCCCTCCGGCGGCTGAACGTACTTGAGGATGGTATCGAAAAGGGGCTTGAGGTCGGTGCCAGAGGAAGGATCAGTCCAGTCGTAGCTGGCGGTGCCGTTACGACCGGAGCAGAACACCATGGGGCTGTCCAGCTGCTCGTCGGTGGCGCCCAGATCCATCAGCAGTTCAAGGATCTCGTCGATGACCTCGGCAATGCGGGCGTCGGGGCGGTCGATCTTGTTGACGGCGATGACCAGAGACAGGTTCTGCTGCAGAGCCTTCTGCAGAACAAAACGGGTCTGGGGCATGCAGCCCTCGGCGGCATCGACCAGCAGCAGCACACCGTTGACCATCTTCAGCACGCGCTCGACCTCGCCGCCGAAGTCGGCGTGTCCCGGGGTGTCAACGATGTTGATCTTGACGCCCTCGTAGGTGCAAGAGCAGTTCTTGGCGAGAATGGTGATGCCGCGCTCGCGCTCGATGTCGCCGGAGTCCATAACACGCTCGGCAACCTGCTGGTTGGCGCGGAAAGCGCCGGACTGCTTCAGCATCTGGTCAACCAGCGTAGTCTTGCCGTGGTCAACGTGTGCAATGATGGCGACGTTACGAAGATTTTCCTGAATCATATACGTTCCCTTCCTGTGAAAAAGCCATATCCAAAGGGGCATTGCCCCTGTATTCACATACCTTTTTATTTTACGATATAAAATTGTATTTGTCAAGAATCGCAAATTGAAAAAATGTGTGCTATAATAAAAAAAGTTGAAAAATATTCTGTTTTTAGGAGTTGGAAAGTTATGCCCAAGACCGCACCGCGCCATATCAATATCATCGGGCACCAGAATCCGGATACGGACTCCATCTGCTCGGCGCTGGCTTACGCTTGGCTGAAAAACGGCGGCAGCTTTACCGGGCTGTATGAGGCACGCCGTGCCGGACACGTCAACCGCGAAACCAAGTACGCTTTGCAGCATTTCGGCGTGGATGCCCCGCGCCTTTGCACCGATATCAGCCCGCAGATCAAGGACATCGACATCCGCACGCAGCCCGGCATCCAAGGCGAGATGAGCGTGCGCGCAGCATGGAACCTGATGCGTGAGGTGGAGATCGACACCCTTTGCATCACCGACGAAAGCAACGAGCTGCAGGGGCTTATCACCATCAAGGACATTGCCGACGCCAATATGGAGCTGCTGGACACCGACGTGCTGGCGGAGGCAAACACCCCGCTGACCAATTTGCTGGAAACGCTGGACGCCGAGCTGCTGTTGGGCGACAAGGACGCCCGCATCACGAAAGGCAATATCTGCATCGGCACCAGCCCCGAAATTATGGAGGAGCTGGTCAAGCCCGGCGATCTGGTGCTGGTATCCAACCGGTACGAAACCCAGATGTGCGCCATTGACTGCGGCGCGGCGGCGCTGATCGTCTGCTGCGGCTCTGCCGTACCGCGCACCATTGTGGCGCGCGCCAAGGAAAAGGGCTGCTACATTCTGACCACGCCCTACGACACCTACGCCGCCAGCCGTCTGGTGACGACTGCCGCGCCCGTGCGCCACTTTATGCGTACCAACCGCCTGCTGAAGTTCAGCGTAAACACGCCCGTGGAGGACGCGCAGAAGGTTATGGCGAGCGTGCGTCACCGCTACTTCCCCATTCTGGACGAAAACGGCAAGTACTGCGGTGTCATCAGCCGCCGTAACCTGCTGAACGTACACCGCAAGCAGGTCATTCTGGTGGACCACAACGAGCGCGCCCAAGCCGTGGACGGGCTGGAGCAGGCGGAGATTCTGGAGATCATCGACCATCACCGCATCGGCAGCCTGGAAACGGTGGGACCGGTGTATTTCCGCAATGTGCCGGTGGGCTGCACCGCGACCATCCTGTACCAGATGTACAAGGAGCAGGGCGTCACGCCCACCAAGCAGGTCGCCGGGCTTTTGCTGAGTGCGATTTTAAGCGACACGCTGATGTTCCGCTCCCCCACTTCGACCGTTTTGGACGAGGCGACCGCCAAGGCGTTGGCAGAGCTGGCGGGCGAGGATATCCCCGCCTACGCCGAGCAGATGTTTGAAGCGGGCGCTGACCTGACGGGGCGCGATGCCGAGGATGTTTTCCGCTCGGACTTTAAGGCGTTCAGCCGCGGCGATGTGAAATTCGGCGTAGGACAGTCGATTTATATGACCGACAATTCCCGTGCCGCCGCCGAAGCGCTGGTGCGCCCCTTCCTGCCGGAGGCAAGCCGCCGCGAGGGTCTGCCGCTGATTTTCTATATGTTTACCGATATGAAAACCCAAAGCACCGATCTGATGGTGTTTGGTTTTGACGCCGAGGAGATCGTCCGGGATGCCTTCCACGTGGAGGTCAAGGACGGTATGGCGGTGCTGCCGGGGGTCGTCAGCCGCAAGAAGCAGCTGATCCCGCCGCTGCTCGCCGCCCTGCAGGCGCACCAGGAATAAATACGCAGATACGAAAAAAGCCACCCGAAAGGGTGGCTTTTTTGTCGGGGCAGGTATCTATGGCTTCCCCCTTTGGGGGAAGGCTTTCTCGGCGGGGTGGGGTCACCCCGCCCTACCGGGCAATACAAATCATTGCGCGGCAGGGGCGGTCATTGGTTCGTGCTTAGCCGTTGCGGGTCAGTTCGCTGGCGGCGATGTCCTCGGTGGTTTCCTCGGTGGGGGCGGGTTCTAGCGGGGCGGTTTCCTCGGCAGGGGTGGGTTCCTCGACTTCGGGGGTAAACGCATCGTCTGCGATTTCGCCGGTATCCGCGCGCTCGGCGGCAAGGCGATCCTCCAGCGTATTGTAGATGTCGCCGTTATAGTAATAGCTTTCGCCGACACTCTTTGCCAGATCGGCAGCGGTCATACCATCGGCGTAGCTGGCAAGGAAACCCAACCTATAGCAGTGTGCAGTGTTGCTGCAGTCGGTTTCGGTGTAAAAGCCGTAGTCGTGCACGGGTATATCCACCTTTTTCGCAGCCTGATAGATGCGCAGGCAGTCGGCGGCAAACTCCTCGGAGGTTTTGTAATAGGTGTTGCCAAGGCAGACATCGACGAGCACAACGTCGCCGTCCTGCAGGGTGTCATCGCCATAGTGGTTCACCATTACCTTCACATCTAGGCTGTTAATGCGGCTTTTCAGGGCGGGGTCATCGTTCAGGGTAGTGTACAGCGCATCGGTAAAGCGGTTCGAGTAGGACCTCTCGGCGGCTGCGTTGCCAGGTCCCAGATACCACCAGACATACGGCACCAGCGTGGCAGCGCCCACAATGCAAAGGGTCACGGCGCTGCCGGTAATGGCAAGCCAGTCAAATTTGATCTGCACCTTGGTGTTGGTGCTGTAAATCAGCACCTCGATGCCCAGCAAAATCAGCAAAACGGGCGCAAAGCGGAACACATACAAGAGGTCAAAGTTCGGCAGGAACTGCTGGGCAATCAGCAAAAAGCCGGACACGATCAGCAGCAGAGCAAAGGCAACGGTGCCGATACGGCGCACTTTTTTAGGCGGTTCCTGTGCGGGAGCCGCAGTCTTGATTTCTTCCATTTTGCAGAATCCTCCTTATTCGTGGTCGTCCTCGCCGGAGAACGGCGGCAGGGGCGGCATATATGCCGCCCGCGACAAAACGGCAACGCAAAATTTATGGGTAAACCGCCTATATGGCTTCTCCCACAGGGGAAGGCTTTCTCGGCGGGCTTAGCCGTTGCGGGTCAGCTCGCTGGCGGCGATGTCCTCGGTGGTTTCCTCGGTGGTTTCCTCGGTGGGGGCGGGTTCTAGCGGGGCGGTTTCCTCGGCAGGGGTGGGTTCCTCTGTTTCGGGGGCAAACGCATCGTTCTCAATTTCGCCGGTATCCGCGCGCTCGGCGGCAAGGCGGTCCTCCAGCGTGTGGTAGGCGTCGCCATTATAGTAATAGGTTTCGAGGACATTGTTCGCCAACTCGGCGGCGGTCAGACCCTCGGCGTAGCTGGCAAGGAAGTCCAGATTATAACCGCGCGCCGTGTTGCTGCGGTCGGTATCGGTGTAAAAGGAGTAGTCGCGCACGGGTATATCCGCCTTTTTTGCAGCCTGATAGATGCGCAGGCAGTCGGCGGCATAGTCCTCAGCGGTTTCGTAATAGGTGTTGCCAAGGCAGACTTCGGCGCGTACATCATCGGCGTCCTGCAGGGTATCGTCGCCGTAGTGGTTCAGCGACACCATCACATATAGGCTGCTGATGCGGCTTTTCAGGGCGGGGTCATCGTTCAGGGCGGTATACAGCGCATCGGTAAAGCGGTTCGTGTAGTTCCACTCGGCAGTTGCGTTGGCGGGTCCAAAATACTGCCAGACATACGGCGCCAGCGTGGCAGCGCCCACAATGCAAAGGGTCACGGCGCTGCCGACAATGGCAAGCCAGTCAAATTTCATCTGCACCTTGGTGTTGGTGCCGTAAATCAGCACCTCGATGCCCAGCAAAACCAGCAAAACGGGCGCAAAGCGGAACACATACAGCAGGTCAAAGTTCGGCAGGAACTGCTGGGCAATCAGCAAAAAGCCGGCTGCAATCAGCAGCAGGGCAAAGGCAACGGTACCGACACGGCGCACTTTTTTAGGCGGTTCCTGTGCGGGAGCCGCAGTCTTGATTTCTTCCATTGTGCAAAGTCCTCCTTATTCGTGGTCGTCCTCGCCGGGGAACGGCGGCAGGTCGTTTTTGGCGGCAGGCGCTGCCGGGTGCAGCCCCAGCAGCTTAAAGCCTGCGGCAATCAGAAGCACGGCAATAAACACATTGGGGATGCCGTGGATGATGCTGTACGCCATACCATAGTCGCCGAACAGACGATCCAGAACGTTCAGCAGCCAGTTGGAAATGACCGTGTCATACATTGCCCAGCCGCCGATGATGATCAGCCCCCAGCCCAGCAGCTTGTTGTGTTGGGGGATCAGCTCCTTGCAGTCTTTCCAATTGCCGAGCAGCAGCAGGCTGTCCTCCTTCGGCTCCCCGGCGGCAAGGTGGCGGATCAGGTCGTAGGTGTCAAAAAAGCTGTACATCCAGAGGATCAGCAGCGTAATGATAAAGGGGTCAAAGATGGTACCTACCATAAAACAGACGCCAAATAACGAAACGATCGCCAGCCCGCGCTGCATATAGCCGTAGTACATCTGCCCCGCGCCGGGGATGCAGGCGAAAATAAAGGTCAGTAATGCGTTCTTTTTCATAGAATCAGTCCCCCTGGGCAGCCGTGCTGCCGTTCTGTGTTTTTAATTGGTCAATGCCGCTTTGTGCGACAAGGGTGAAATCCCGGTAAGCGTTGTCAAGGCTTTTGTAAAAGCCTCCCACCACGGTGCTGACGGTCTGCCCAAAGCTGGGGCGCGGCTCGGTTGCCTGGTTCAGCTGCGGCACGGTGATGTCCACCGCGCCGATGGAAATGCAGCGCCACATCATAAAGGCCAGCGCCACGGCGGCGGCAGTGGAAACATAGCGGTTTGTCATAATGCGGAACCGGCGCAGACGCATCAGGTTTTGCACCTGCGGGATCAGGTCGCGCATAGGGGTTTTCAGGCACTCCGGCGCGGCGTCGATCAGCGCGGTGTAGCGCAGTAAGCAGTAATCGCAGAAGGTCAGATGCTCGGCAGCTTCCAAAGCGCCCAGGTCATCCAGTGTGCCGTCCTTTAAGGCGTACAAGCCGTCATCGGTCAGATGCCCTTCGGCATCAAAGAGTTTATTGTTGTCAAAAAACAGGCTCATTCCCTCTGTCTCCTTTCCAAAATTTGCTGCCGCAAAAGATTCTTGGCGCGCCATAGCTGGCTGTTTACCGTGGCGGGCGGGCGTCCCACCAGCGCGGCGATCTCGGCGGTTTCTTTATGTTCCAAAAAATACAGCACGGCGATGCGCCCGTAAGGCTCGCGCAGGGCGCGCACCAGCTCTGCCAGTTCCTCGGCACCCGCGCGGTTGGCAAGCTGCTCGGCGGGGTCGCCGGTGTCGCTGCCGGGGGATGTGGACGGTTCCGGCATGGCGTCGTCACCCGGTGCCTCGACCCTGCGCACCCACGCGCTTTTGAGGTGATCCTTGCATTTGTTTGCCGCCACGCGCACCAGCCACTGCTTGTAATACTGCGGCTCGCATCGGTCAATGGCGGAAAACGCAGATAAGAAGGTGTCCTGCGTCAGATCCTCGGCGGTGTGGGGGTTATGTACAAATTGCAGGCAAACGGTGTAGACAAGCCGTTGATACTGCTGCATCAGCCCGGTGAATTCTTCGTTTGTCAGTCCCCACACCTCCTTTGTTTGTTGCCTTCTGTATATGAATACGAATCCCCCGCGCCGTTTTTTGCAACGCGGGGGATATTTTTAAAAAAGATGGGTGATAAACGCCGTGGGGCGATTTACCCAGTAGATTGCATTGACGGGATGACTGCAACGGGCGGCATATATGCCGCCCCTACAAACCAACCCGCAAGTTTCGCATTGCCATTGGGTCGCGGGCGGGGCATGCCCCGCCCCTACTGCGCAATGATTTTTATTGCCCCGTAGGGCGGGG
>CAKTAS010000087.1:0-7027 GCA_934529095.1 uncultured Gemmiger sp.
GCTGGACTGGCTGGCGGACATCATCCACAACCTGTACGCCAACGGGATCCGCACGATTTTGGCAACCCCCAGCGCGGCACGCCCTGCGTGGCTGGCACACAAGTACCCCGAGGTGCGCCGTGTGCGCGCTGACCGTGTGCGCGAGCTGTACAACCGGCGGCAGAATTACTGCTATACCTCGCCGCTGTATCGGGATAAAGTGCGCCGTATCGACCAAAAGCTGGCGCAGCGCTTCGGCAGCGACCCGGCAGTCATCCTGTGGCATATCTCCAACGAAATGGGCGGGGACTGCCACTGCGAGCTGTGCCAGGCGGAGTTCCGCCGTTGGCTGCAGGTGCGCTACGGCAGCCTGCAGGCGCTGAACAAGGCATGGAACGCCCGCTTCTGGAGCCACGACTACACCGCGTGGGAGCAAATCGAAAGCCCCGCCCCGCAGGGCGAAAACGCCGTGCAGGCACTGGCGCTGGACTGGAAGCGCTTTGTCAGTGACCGGCACATTGATTTTTTGAAATTTGAACGGGATACCGTCAAAGAAGTGGCGCCCGATGCAAAATTCACCGCGAATATGATGTACCGCTTTGACGGCATCGACTACTTTAAGATGGCAAAGGAAATCGATGTCGCCAGCTGGGACAACTACCCGACATGGCACAAGCCCACCGAAACCGTGGAGGAAACGGCGCTGGACACCGCCATGATGCACGACCTGTTTTACTCCATGAAGGGCAAGCCCTTCCTGCTGATGGAATCCAGCCCCAGCTTTACCAACTGGCAGCCGATCTCCAAGCAGAAAAAGCCCGGCATTGCCGAGCTGGCAGCCCTGCAGACGGTGGCGCACGGCGCGGACAGCGTGCTGTATTTCCAGTGGCGCGCCAGCCGCGGCGCAGAGGAAAAATTCCACGGCGCGGTGGTCGGGCATGACGGGCGGCAGGATGCCCGCGCCTTTACCGAAACCGTGCAGGTGGGGGAAAAGCTGGAAAACATTTCCGAAATTACAGCGGTACAGCGCGAAAAACAGGCACTGATCGTCCACGACTGGCAGAACAAGTGGGCGCTGGAAGGCTCCTGCGGACCGCGCAATGCCGGGCTTGGCTACTGGGATGAGCTGAAGCGCCACTACAATGCCTTGGCGCGGGCGGGCATCGCGGTGGAATTCGGCGATGAAACCGCCGACCTGACCGGCTACCGTCTGGTCGTGGTGCCGATGCTGTACCTTTTGACCGACGATTTTGCGAAAAAACTCTGCAACTTTGCCCAAAACGGCGGTACGGTCGTTGTGACCTATTGGACGGGCGTTGTGGACGAGAGCGACCTCTGCCGTCTGGGCGACACGCCCTACGGGCTGACCGAGCTGCTGGGACTGCGCCGCACCGAAATTGACGGGATGTACGACGGGGAAACCCGCCGCTGCACCCCCATTGACGGCTGCGCACTGCCGGAGGCACAGGCGTCGATCCTCTGCGAGGTGGCGGCTCCCAATGACACCGACCCCGCCGAACCGCTGAGCGTCTACGCCGAGGATTACTTTGCGCAGCATCCGGCGGCAGCCGTGCATAAGTACGGCGCGGGGCGCGCTTACTACCTTGCCAGCCGCTTTGACGAGGACTTTTACCGCGCCTTTTACAACGATGCAGCGAAGGAACTTGGCTTGATGCCGGCGTGGCAGCAGCCGCTGCCCGCGGGTGTTCTGGCAGTGAAGCGCGGCAGCTATGTGTTTGTGCAAAACTGTACCGAGCAGTCCGTCACGGTGGGGGAGAGCGAGCTGCCCCGCTACGGGACTGCCGTTTGGAACGGGGCGCAGCGCGTACTCTGATACCTTGAATTTTGAGCGTTCTGCCGAAAAGCAGAGCGCTTTTTTGGTGGTTTCGACCCCTTGACAGGGCGGGGCTGTCCCGCTATGCTGAATAGGTATATGTCGGCAACGCAAAGGAGAAGATTTCCCGATGTCTGCAAAAGAAAACGAAAAAATGACCATTGAGCAGGTGGCGGCGGCGCTGGGTGTTTCCAAAACAACGGTGTCACGCGCACTTTCCGGCAAGGGACGCATCAGCGAGGGAACCCGCGCCAAGGTCTATGCGTATATGGGGATGGGGCACACCCGCAGCGAGCCTGCCCCCGTACAAATTACCCCCAGGCCGCGCACCAACAACATTGCCATGGTCATGCCGCAGCGCTTTATCACGCTGGATCTGCCGTTTTTGCGCAAATGTATGGGCGGCATCTGCACCATGGCGGATCAGCGCGGGTACGATATGCTGGTGTGCTACTCCTCCTACACGGAGTACACCCAGCTGCAGCGCCAGCTGGCAAGCCATAAGGTGGACGGCGTTATTTTGACCTACGCCATGGCGGACGACCCATGCGTTGACCTGCTGCGGCAGTATGATGTGCCGTTTGTGCTGATCGGGCGCAGCGAGGATAAGACGATACCGCAGGTGGACAATGATCAGGTTGCCGCCGCCTGCGAGATGACCCGCATCCTGCTGCAGATGGGTGCCAAGCGCATTGCACTGCTGGTCGGCAGCACGATCTACGCCGTCAACACCGACCGCACGCGCGGGTATCTGCGCGGCTTTGCGGAATCCTGCGTGCCGGTGGATCAGCGTCTGGTGCTTTCGGGCATTGAATCGAGCGGGCAGACCATCGACGCGCTGGAGGCGGCGCTGGAGCAAAAGGCGGACTGCCTGCTGTGCGGTGACGATGAGATCGCCTATGAAGTTATGCGCGAGCTGCGCAACCGGCACATTTTGGTGCCGCAGGATCTGCGCGTTGCCAGCTTATATGACAGCTCGATGCTGGCAAGCATCACGCCGTCGGTGTCCGCCGTGCAGTACGACGCTGAGCAGCTGGGGCGCACTGCCTGCCGTATGCTGCTGGATCATCTGGCAGGAAAGGAAACGGTGCAGCGCCAGATCGAGGGGTATCAGGTTATTTTGCGCGAGTCCACCAAATGGAACGTCCGCACCAACGATGCACGATGACCCCACGCCCGAAAAAATAAAACCAGACAAAACCAGAAAAATTAAATCCCCGGCTTGCGCAGGCCGGGGATTTTTTCTTGGACAATGTGTATAAGTTGCGCAGAAGTTGCGCACAAAATGGGCTGTAAACCTGTGTTTTCCGTCAGAATTTCCAGTTTTTGGGCAATAATACCGTGAATATCGCCCATTGACGGGGGTCTGAAAAGGGTGTATCCTATGTTTGTAAGAAACAAGTTGCTCATATGTGCGCAACAAAAACGCGCAACATTGGGACGATAGAGTTTCAAAATCGGATAAGAAGGAGAACACAATCATGAAAAATTGGATTTCCCGCCGTAATGTCCTCTCCGCAGTCAGTGCCGTCACCGCTGCCGGTATTCTGACCGCCTGCGGCGGTGGCGCCGCTTCCTCTGCTGCATCGCAGAGCGCCGCCGCTGCCCCCAGCGAGGCTTCCTCCGCTGCTGAAAGCTGGGGCGACGTCAAGCTGACCATGTGGGGTGCCGAAGAAGACCAGACCATGCTGCGTGAGATGGCGGATGCCTTCATCGCAGAGAATGCTGACAAGGGCAACATCACCATCGACATCGGCGTTCAGTCCGAGTCCAGCGCCAAGGACACCGTTCTGGCTGACCCTGAGGCCGCTGCCGACGTTTTCGCCTTTGCCGATGACCAGCTCAACGAACTGGTGGCAGCCGGTGCCCTGCAGGAAGTCCTGCTGAACCCCGAGGACGTCAAGAGCCGCAACCTTGCCGGTTCCGTCAACGCCGCCACCATGAACGACAAGCTCTACGCTTATCCCATGACCGCCGACAACGGCTACTTCCTGTACTATGACAAGAGCGTCCTCAGCGAGGAGGACGTCCAGAGCATGGACACCCTGCTGGCGAAGGCAGATGCCTCCGGCAAAAAGTTTATGATGAGCCTGAACGACGCTTGGTACATTTACAGCTTCTACGCCGGTGCCGGTCTGAAAGCCACCCTCGCGGATGACGGCATCAACACCGTCTGCAACTGGAACGAAGCTCCTGGCGCTGACGTAACGCAGGCCATTCTGGATATCAGCACCCAGCCCGCTTTCAAGTCCGGCGCTGACGCCGACATCGTTGCCGGCATTAAGGACGGCAGCTGCTGCGCCGCCATCTCCGGCACTTGGAACGCCGGCACCGCTGAGGAAACCTGGGGCGAGAACTACGCCGCCACCAAGCTGCCCACCTACACCCTGAACGGTGAGCAGGTGCAGATGGCTTCCTTCTCCGGCTACAAGCTGGTGGGCGTCAACCCCCACAGCTCCAACGTCGGCGTTGCTATGTTGCTGGCCGACTACATCACCAACGAGGACAATCAGGCAAAGCGCTTCAATGACCGTAAGCTCGGACCCTCCAACATCAAGGTAAACGAGTCCGAAGCCGTGCAGAACGCCCCCGCGATCGCTGCACTGGCTGCCCAGAGCGACTACGCCACCCTGCAGCGCGTAGGTGCCAACTACTGGAGCTCCGCTCAGAGCTTGGGCGAGATCCTGGCCTCCGGCGACACGCAGGGCAAGACCACCCAGCAGTTGATGGATGACGCCGTGGCAGGCATCACCGCACCTGTGGCACAGTAAAAATCATTTAGCGGGCACGCTGCGGTATGCGGTGTGCCCGCTTTTTTTCAAATCCCGCGCAAAGAAAGAAAGGAGTTGACTTCTGTGGCAGAAATGGTTCTTACGCCCTCGCACAGCGGCGGCAGGGAAGCAAATTTCATTCAGAAGTTCGGCCGCGCCTTTATACATGGCGACGTGTTCACCAAGCTGTCGCTGGTTGTCTGGGGGTTCGGCTACATCGGACACGGGCAGCTGATCAAGGCGCTGCTGGTGACGCTGGTGCAGGGGCTGGGGTTGTATTTTTTGGGTACGTCGGGTATCCCGGCGCTGAAAAAGTTCGGCACGCTGGGCACCGTGCAGATGGAAATGCAGTTTAACCCCGTGACCTTAAAAAACGAGGTCAATAACTACGATAACTCGTTTGCCATTTTGCTGCTCAGCGTCATTGCGCTGGTGGTCATCGCCTCGCTGGTGGTGGCGACCATGATGGTCGTGCAGTCCAACTATCAGCTGCAGCTGCAGAAGGCTGCCGGCAAAATGCCCAACACCTTCCGGCAGGATATCACCTGCTACCTCAACGAGAAATTCTACGTCACGCTGCTGACGCTGCCCGTGCTGGGCGTGGTGGTGTTTACCATTGTGCCGCTGTTTATCCTGATTGCGGTGGCATTTACCAACTACGACCAGCAGCATATGCCGCCCGCTTCGCTGTTTACCTGGGTGGGGCTGGCAAACTTTGCGGCGCTGTTCGGCGGGCAGTCGCTCTCGCTGACCTTCAGCTATGCGTTCGGCAAGGTACTGAGCTGGACGCTGGTGTGGGCGTTCTTTGCTACCTTCACCAACTTCTTCGGCGGTATATTTCTGGCAATGTTCATCAACAACAAAAGTACAAAATGCCCCAAGCTTTGGCGTACACTGTTTATGATCACCATCGCCGTGCCGCAGTTCGTCACGCTGCTGTTGGTGCGCAACTTCTTCTCGGATGCCGGTATCTTCAACACGATGATGTCCAACGCGGGTGTCACCGATTTCTTCAAAACCATCGGGCTTTTGGGGCAGGGTATGGATCATATCCCGTTCCTGACAGATCGTCACTGGGCAAAGTTTATGATCATCCTGATCAATATCTGGGTCGGCGTGCCGTACCAGATGCTGATCGCCACCGGTGTGCTGATGAACATCCCCAGCGATATTCTGGAAGCCTCGACCATTGACGGCGCCAGCCCGCTGCAGTGCTTTATCCACATCAAGCTGCCGTACCTGCTCAGTGTGCAGGGACCCGCGCTGGTCACGGATTTTGTGCGCAACGTCAACAACTTCAACGTTATCTACCTGCTGACGCAGGATGTCTACATCACCAAGGATCAGGCAATGGCATCGTCCAGCGCCAAGGAAGTGGACCTGCTGGTAACGTGGCTGTTCCGCTTAACGCAGGAGCAGTACAACTATAAGATGGCGGCGGTCATCGGCATTATGGTGTTTATCATCTGCGCCGTGTTTACGCTGGTTTGCTTCCGCTTCATCAATAAAAAGGAGGCGACGTTCTCTTGACACAGCAAACGGTTTCTATGCCCGGCAGCGCGCAGGCGCAGCTGCGCCAAGGGCGCATCGTCCGCGGCGTGCGCAGTGTGATCCGCCATCTGGTTTTGACGTTGCTGGCGGGTATCTGGCTGGTACCCATTGTCTGGCTGGTGGCAACCTCTTTCTCCACCGACCGGGGCATCAATGTGCGGCGGTTTTTCCCTGTCGGCTATACGCTGGACAACTACGCCAACATTATGTTCCACCCCGATTCTGTCGCGCAGTTTCCGCGCTGGTTCACCAACACCTTTGTGGTGGCGTGCTTTACCTGCGTGATCTCCACCTGCTTTGTGCTGATGGTCGCCTACGCGCTGAGCTGCTGCCGCTTTAAGGGGCGCAAGCTGATCCAGAACCTGTCGGTCATCGTCAACCTGTTCCCCGGCGTGCTGGCGATGATTGCGGTCTACTTCGTTTTGAAGTACCTCAACCTGACCAACTCCTACGCGGGTCTTATTATGGTATATGCCGGCTCGTCGGGTCTTGGCTATCTGATCTGCAAGGGCTTCTTCGATACAACGCCGGTTTCCCTGCGGGAAGCCGCCAAGCTGGATGGCGCCTCCGATGCGCGCATATTCTTTCAGGTGGTGCTGCCGATGTCCAAGCCGATTTTGGTGTACACCATCATCAGCTCCTTTATGATCCCGTGGACGGACTTCGTTATGGCGAAGATGATCCTGAACTCCGGTCTTTCCACCGACTGGACGGTCGCCATCGGCTTGTTCAATATGCTGCAGAAGACGCTGATCAACAACTACTTTGCGCTGTTCTGCGCGGGCGGTGTGCTGGTATCCGTCCCCATCTCGGTTTTGTTTGTCATCATGCAGAAGTTCTACGTTGAGGGTATCACCTCCGGCGCAGACAAAGGCTGATGGGTTTTCCCGGT
>CAKTAS010000088.1:0-6941 GCA_934529095.1 uncultured Gemmiger sp.
GCGGGTGCCTGTGCGGCAGGCTGGGGCGCAGTGCGGCGGGGTGCGGGCTGCGTCGGCGCGGCGGGGCGCGGCGCGGGCGCGGGCGTGTCCTCCAGCTCGGCAAAAACCAGGTTGTCGGACGCGACGGAGGCGTCGTTCAGCGGTGCCGAGGATATCCCCACGCTGCGCAGGATCTCGTCGATCTGGTGGTCGGTGACCGTTTCCGATACACCGGCTGCGGTCTGCTGCACGCTCAGCTCCTGCAGGATGCGATCCACCGAATCGTTAGTACGTTTGCTAGGCATAGTTTTGACTCCCTTTAAAAATGGGCGATGGGATGTTATTTGCGGGTGCGGCAGCGCAGCACGTCATAGCACAGGATGCCGGCTGCCACGCTGACATTGTAGCTGTCCACCCCGGTGGACTGCCCGGGCGCCATCTCCAGTGTGACGGCGGCATCGCACAGCTTGCGGGTCAGCGCGCCGGGACCTGCGCCCTCGCTGCCCAGCACCAGCGCCACCGCGCCGGAAAGGTCGGTCTTGGACAGCGGTGCGCCGCCAAGGTCGGCACAGTAGACAAAAACATTGTGCTCCTTGATGGTGCGGATCGCCTGTGCCAGATTGGGTACGCGGGCAATGGGCAGACGCGCCGCCGCCCCGGCGCTGGATTTCATCACGGTGCCGGTCACGCCGACGCCGCCCCGCTTGGGGATGATGACGCCGTGCGCCCCGCACAGGTAGGCGCTGCGCACGATGGCACCCAGATTGTGCGGGTCCTCGACACCGTCGCACAGCACAAAAAAGGGCGGCTCGTTCTTGGCGGCTGCGGCGGCAAACAGGTCGTCGAGCGCGGCATATTCCACCTCGGCGGCGCGGGCGGCAACGCCCTGATGCTCGGCAGTGCCGCACATTTTTTGCAGCTTGTTGGCGGGTACGCGCTTGACAACGGCGCCGCATTCTTTGGCAAGGGCGGTGTAATAGCCTGCCACCGGCTGGGGGATCGTATCGGTCAGGTAGACGGTGTCCACCGCGCCGCCGCTTTTCAGCAGCTCGGTAACGGGGTTTTTGCCCCAGACTAGGGTATCGGTACGCTCGGTTGCGGGGTCACGGGTGAACTTTTCCATGGATGGGCCTCCTGCCAATAGTTTGTCATTCTTATACAGATACCAGTATACCACATTTGCCGCGCCGTGGCTATCTTTTTTTACGTCTTTGCCGCAAATTTGTGCCAAAATTTACAAGATACCCCAAAATACAACAAAAATACATAGCCGAAAGTGCCGCCCTGCGATGCATCGCACTTTATACAAAGCGTAGAAGGGGGCGAGTTTTCCCTGTGTGGAAAACTCTGTGGAAAGTGTTAAAAACTACCGTAACGGCAAGGTTTTTCACCCCGCACCGGGGCGGTTTTCCACAAAATGTGGAAAACTTTTCCACTCAACAGTTTGGATAAGGGGGCTTGTCAAGTGGGCAATGTGATTATTTTTGGAAAAAATATCCCCCGCGATTGCGCGAAAAAACCAAAAATCCCGCCGAGGGACGGCGGGATGCCGAAAATACAAAAATCCATACAACAACCGCACGGTGCCGGTGCGGCATCGTGCGGTGCGGAAATCAGCGGTCTATCACGGTGGAGGTGCGTCCGATGCCCAGCACGGCGGAGGTGATCTTTTTCCAGCTGGCGCAGCCGCAGATACCGTCCGCCGTCAGCCCGAAGCGGCGCTGGCAGGCTTTCAGGGCGCTTTCCGTCCGTGCGCCGAACGCGCCGTCCAGCGTACCGGTCGAGTAGCCGAGCGCGTTTAAGGCGTCCTGCAAAATCAGCACATAGGTGCTGCGGCGTCCCCGGCGCAGGGTGGGATAGCCCGCTGTGGTACCCGCGCAGGCGGGGGTGCCGTAGCGGCGGTCAATGTGTACCCATGTGGGCGTCATGGAAAGCGGCTCCACATAGCCCCACGCGCCGCTGCGCAGGGCGGCATTGTAAATTTTGCGCCGAATCGCGTTGTTGGTACCCTGCCCCACGTCAAAGGATACCCCCGCGTAGTGCTGGCTGGCGGTGCCGTGACCGCCCTCCCAGATGCGCTTGAAGGCATACCCCACGGGGATAGCGCCGCCGTAGGTGCGGCGGGTCAGGTTCCATGCCTCCATGGCGGCGGTGGTCGTCCACAGCACGTTGGCACCGCTGGAGCCGCGGAACTCCCGCACGCTCAGGGTGGTGCCGTAGCTGTACGGCATGGGGTCGTTTTCATTTAAGGTGTATTTGTAGAATTTGTCGTTGTAGCTGTCGTACACAAGCAATTTTGCCATAGTCTTACCCCTTTCCCTGCTGCGGCTCGCGGCAAAGCTGCTCGGCGGCGCGCTGCAGGCTTTGCCATGTGTCGGCATCCACCACGCCCAAGGGCTGCAAACCGGCGGTAAGCTGGTAGCTTTCCAGCGCTTGGCGGGTGATCTCGTCAAAATGCCCGGTTTCCGGCACAAAGTCGGCGGTCTGATCCACCTGCGCCAGCAGGTTCAGCCAGCGCTGCACCTGCAAAACGGCAGGACCGCTGCTGCCCACCGTCAGCGCGGCGGCAGGCCAACCCCCGTCCGGCTCGGGCGCGGCGGCTGCGGGGTTGGCGGCAAACAGCTCCTTGGCGACCCCGGCAAAGACACGCCAATCCTCCGGTGTGACCTGCCCGGTTTCCGGCAGACCGAAGTAATTTTGTGCGCTGCGCACGGCGATCTCCAGCTCGGGGTCAAAGGTGTCGCTGGGGGCAAAGCTGCTTAAAAAGGTGATGTCCGGCAGCCACTGCCCCAGGAACAGCAGGGTGCGGTTCAGGCGCAGCACATCGGTGCCGCTGTCCCCCGGCTTCAGGGTGCGTGTCAGCGCGGGCAGGGCGGCGGCGCGCACCACCGCCCCGCTGGTGTCCAGCTTTTGCACGGCGTCATACAGGCTTTGCCATGTCAGGCTGCCCACCGTGCCGTCCACGGTAAGCCCTGCCTGCTCCTGCCATGCGCGGACGGCGCGGGTCGTGGCGGCACCGTAGCGACCGTCCACCGTGACGGCGGGAATGTTGCTGTAATACGCCGCCAGCCGCCGCAGGTAAAACTGCACGGCGCGCACGCCCCTGCCGCTGCTGCCCTGCCGCATCGTGCCGGGAAACTGCCCGGGGGCGGTGTCGGGGGCGACAAGGTCATTGGCGACTGCCAAGCCGACCTCCTTGAGCTTGTTCCACGTTGTGCGCCCCACGATGCCGTCGGCATTCAGCCCAAACTGCGTCTGGAACGCCTGCACGGCGCGGGTGGTGGCGGCACTGAACTGTCCGTCCACCTCCACGGGGGACAGCGCGGTGTAGTTGTCTGCCGCCAGCCGCAGCCAGAATTGCACCAGCCGGACCTCCTGCCCGGCAGCGCCCTGCTGCAAAACCCGCCCCGGCCACGCGGTGCCGCCGAGGTCGCTTTGCAGCTGTACCCAAGCGCGGTACAGCGTCTGCCAGGTAGTCTGCCCCACGGCACCGTCCTCGGTCAGGGCGTTGGCACGCTGAAAGCTGCGCACGGCACGCTCGGTTGCGGGACCAAAATGCCCGTCCACACCGGGGTCGGGCAGTGCGCTGTCGTACTGGGCAAGCCCACTGAGCCAGAACTGCACCTGCTCCACATGGCTGCCGGTGGAGCCGCGCCGCAGCACCGTACCCGGCCACGACCCGGCAGACTGCGCCCCTTCGGCGGTTTCGCCCTCGCTGGTAAGCTCTGCTAAATCCTTGACGCTGACATAGATGTAGCTGATCTTGTACCACGTCGCCTTGCCCACCACGCCGTCGGCGTTCAGACCGAACTGGCGCTGAAAGCGCTTGACGGCGGTTTCGGTGGTTTCGTCAAAATGCCCGGTCACGGCGGGCTTGCCGAAGGACGGGTAATCCTTGGCAATGCGGGAAAGCTGCCGCTGGATCACCCGCACCGCCGTGCCGGTGCTGCCGCGTTTCAGGCTTTGCCCCGGATAGCTGGACGGAATGGCGGCAATGTTGCGGCTGGTCACCAGCTGCACCCGGTCGCCGTAGTAATAGCGCAAGATCTGCAGGGCGTTTTTGCCCTCCTTGGCGCGGGTCACGGTTCCCCACTGCTTCATACCCGGGCATGTCACCGTGCGTCCGTCGCAGTATTCGGTATAGTACGGCTCGCGGTCGCCGCTGCGCCGGACATAGGTGCTAAACAGCTCGGCGGTCAGGCGCTCCATCACCGCAAAAACGGTGCGCCCCGCCACATACGCCTGATCGACCCCCGGCGAGCCGGTAATATTAAAGGTATAGCCCCGGCTGGGGTACCATTCGGTCCAGATGCGGTTGAGCGCCAAGCTGATCTGGGCTAAAATGTTGGCGCGCAGGGCTTGCTCGGGCCAGGTGGGGTACACCTCGCTGGAGGCAACATTGGCGATGTAGTGCTGAAAGCTTACCGTTACATTGCGGGCATTTGCGCTGGGACGCCCCAGATGCACGGTGATCTTGCGCGGGATGACGACCTCGTTCAGCACCTCGCCGGGGTCAAGCTCCAGCGGGGCGGGACCGGTGCCGCCGTCCCCGGCAAACAGGGCGTGGGGCGGTATCTCGGTGACATCGCCCTGCCGCCCCCGCGCGGCGACCTCTGCGGGCAGAAGCTCCACCCGCGCCACCGTCTGCTGACCGTCAAACACCTGCACGCCAGTCAGCCGATGGGTCTGCCAGCCGTCGGCAGAAACGGCAAGCCCGTACACGCTGTACGGGCGCACCTGCGTGTTGGACTCGCTCAAACTGTACTGCCTGTCGGGCGCGGGCAGGGCGTCAAATGCGGCAAGACCGTTTTCGTCGGCGGTAAGGCTTTGCAGCGCGACGTCCGCCTCCGAAAACAGCTGCACGCGCGCGCCGGGCAGCGGCGCAGCCTGCCCCGCCACCGAAACATAGACAAAAATACTGCCAGTGGGCATACAAACACCTCCTGCCCTCAGGCTATGCAGGAGAGGAAGATTGTGCTACAATATAAACAAGGAGGCACGAAAATGATTTACCTGTCAAAGTTTCGATTCCCCGGTGAGGAGGATGAAGCACGTTTTCTGGCTGATAACTGGCGTGCTAAGCAAAATTGTTACAGTTCCTACTACCCGTTTGGACTTTTTGCAGAACGTTGCCTGCCTACGCTGGAATTTTTGGAAATCACGATCCTGTATGGCGGCAACGGCTCCGGAAAGACAACCTTGCTGAACGTGATGGCGGATGCGTTGGGGTTGCAACGACACGCTGAGTATAATCGAACCCCTTTTTTTGATAGCTATGTGGGGCTTTCCTCTGCCGAAACAGAACGCCCGGTGCCACGGAACAGCCTGATACTGACCAGCGATGATGTTTTTGATTATATGCTTGACCTTAGGGCGGTAAACGATAGAATCGACACCCGGAGGGAAGAACTGTTTGACGATTTAGATGATTTGCGGCGGCGGAAATTTCAGCTGCACAGCATGAAGGATTATGACGAACTCAAGCAGGTCAGTGCTGCGCGCAGATTGTCCAACTCGCAGGCGGCAAGACAGATGCTGCCGGTCAATCTGCGCACACAATCCAACGGGGAAAGCGCCCTTGCGGTGTTCAATGAACGTATCCGCGAGAATGCCTTGTATCTTCTTGATGAACCGGAAAACAGTCTTTCGCCCCAACGTCAGCAGGAGCTTGCACAATATCTGCACGATTCGGCCAGATTCTATCATTGTCAATTTGTCATTGCTACGCACTCTCCTTTTTTGCTGGCTATGCCGGGAGCGCGTGTGTACGATCTGGATGCAGAGCCGGTAGTGACTAAACGATGGACGCAGTTGGAAAATGTGCGCGCTACATGGGAATTTTTTAAAGGTCACGAAAAAGAATTTTAATAAAAAAGCCCGCAGGCAAAAACGCCTGCGGGCAAATTTATTGCGGTATTACGGCAGAAATCAAGCCTTGTTGGCAGAGCCGAACAGCTCGATCTTCTCGCGCACGGTAGCCTTGATGGCATCGGCGCCGGGAGCCAGCAGCTTGCGGGGGTCAAAGCCCTTGCCCTGCAGATCCTTGCCGGCTTCGATGTACTTGCGGGTGGCGTCAGCAAAGCTGAGCTGGCACTCGGTGTTGACGTTGATCTTGGAAACGCCCAGAGAGATCGCCTTCTTGATCATCTCGGCGGGGATGCCGGTGCCGCCGTGCAGAACCAGAGGAATGTTGTCGGTGGCGGCGTGGATGCGATCCAGAGCCTCGAAGTCCAGACCCTTCCAGTTGGCGGGGTACTTGCCGTGGATGTTGCCGATGCCGGCAGCCAGGAAGTCGATGCCCAGCGCGGCGATCTTGGCGCACTCAGCGGGATCGGCGACCTCGCCCATACCGATGACGCCGTCCTCCTCACCGCCGATGGAGCCGACCTCGGCCTCGATGGACAGACCGTGGTCATGTGCCAGCGCGACCAGCTCGGTGGTCTTGGCGACGTTCTCTTCGATGGCGTAGTGGCTGCCGTCGAACATAATGGAGGTGAAGCCGGCGGCGACGCAGGCCTTAGCGCCCTCGTAGGAGCCGTGGTCCAGATGCAGGGCGACGGGAACGGTGATGCCCAGGCTCTCGTCCATGGCCTTGACCATGGCGGCAACCGTCTTGAAGCCGGTCATGTACTTGCCGGCGCCCTCGGAAACGCCGAGGATCACAGGGGAGTTCATCTCCTGTGCGGTGAGCAGAATGCTCTTGGTCCATTCCAGATTGTTGATGTTGAACTGACCGACCGCATAGTGGCCGTCGCGTGCTTTGAGCAGCATATTGGTAGCATTTACCAGCATTGTTCATACCTCCAATTAATCATAAAAGCCAGCCGCAGAAGAACTCTGCGCGCTTATGTACCTATTATACATTGACTTTGACAAAAAAGCAACAATTATTTTGTATAAGCTGCGCGATAGCGCAAGCATTGTGCGGTGGGCGCGGCGGCGGGCGGCAAAAAGGCGAAAAA
>CAKTAS010000089.1:0-6832 GCA_934529095.1 uncultured Gemmiger sp.
CGTCGGTTTTTTGCAGCAGCACCACGGTGTAGCTCAGCTTGTTGCCCGCCACCATCGACAGGGTGTCCGGCTGTGCCAGCGTGGGGGTACTCCATGTGTTCTGGTCAAAAACGACGCTGACGCCGTTGGCACCGTCGCAGCGGGCGTAGGCGGCTTCCTCGCTTTGCACAAAGTCATCGCCGCCGTACAGGTACAGCATAGTGTCCTTAAACGAGCAGCCCGCCAGCAGCAGGCTGAGCGCCCCGGCAAGCAGAAGGGGTAAAATTTTACGTTTCATAGTCCGATTTCCTTTACAGCAGCATCACGGGGTAGAACCCCAGCATGGATGCAAACAGAACAAACAGCTCGTTGCCCAGCAGCGCAAAAATGGCGCCAAAGGCAAGCCCTGCCAGCACATCGCTTATGTAGTGTACCCCGCACAAAACGCGGGATACCGCAATCAGAACCGCCAGCGCCGCCAGCAGCAGGGCAGCGGGGGGCAGCACATACCAGACCGCCACCGCAATGGCGGCCACCGAAAAACAGTGGCGGCTGGGCATACTGCAGCCCGGTTGATCTTTGGGAAACAACGGTTCTTCGCCGTATTTTGTGTAGGGGCGCGGGCGGTTGATGACCTTGCGCAGGGCGGTGCCCACCAAAAAGGCGGCGGCAGGCACAAGGGCGGCGGGCAGCAGCTGCGTCCACATAGCGTGGTACGCCATCCAAGCCAGCAGCCCCAGATAGATCCCGTACACCGCCCACACGGCAGCCTTGCTTACCCAAAACAGCACATTTTTTGCGGTGCCGTGGCTGCGGAACCAGCGCAGCATCGCGCAGTAATTTTGCTCAGACATACAAGCTCCTTATCGTTTCCGATACCTTATAAAAAGATTGGTTTTATAGTATCATTTTTGGGTAAGAAAGTCAATTTGCGCCCGTCAATCGGTGGGAAAATCCGCAGCCTCGGGCGTGGCGGCGGTTTCCTGCACGGCTTCCTCGCGCGCGGCGTCTGCCATCGTTTCGGCGGTCGTGACCAGCCCCGAAACCTCGCCGCCCGGCTTTTGCAGCAGGTACGCGCCCACGGGCCGTGCCTTGTACACCAGCAGCACGCAGTAGGTGTCGCAAGCTTCGGTGGAAAGTTCCGGACACAGCAGCGTCCATTTTTCCACCGTTTTGCCCTTGCAGTCTGCCAGTGTCAGCCCGCTTTCCTGCACGATGCCGTCAAACGCGGCAAAGCTGTCATCCCATTTGCGGGGAATTTTTACTTTGTCCACAGCGGCGGAGGACAGGTCGGTGTCAAAGCCCCGCCCGGTAAAATAGTCGGCAATATCCTGCGTCGTTTCAATGCCCGTTTGCACGGCGGCGGACGCAGGGATGCTCTGCCCCGCAAAGCGCACTGCCGCCGCCACGGTGCCGCACAGGCACGCCGCACACAGCGCCAGCGCCCCCGTCTGCCGCAAGCCGGGCTTGGTGACCGTAAACAAAAACATACGCGCAGCCCCTTTCCAACGATGTCCTTGTACATCGTATGCAAAAAGTCTGCGCGTATGCGTTATTTATACTGCTGCTTGGGGGCGTACCACTGGAAGATTACCGCGTCGTTGTCGGACTCCAGCTTTTGGGTGTCGTGTTCGGGCAGCGCCGTCCACATCACCGACATAGCGCCCAGCTTGTAGCACAGCGACACCGCCCAGTTGCGGGGGTCGGGACACCAGGCAATGAAATCCGGGCGTGCCATAAAGTTGCCGAACAGATGCGAAAGCCCGTAGGCGACCACCGGGTTGGCGCCGCTCTTGCGGTTGGCTTGGTAGCTGTCCGCCAGCTGACCGCGCAAAACACCGGGTGCCATACGGCGCACCAGCGCCACCACGCGGGGGTCAAAGCTTTCCAGACAATAGGGACCGGGGTAGCTTTTTAGCGTGTCCAGCGTTGCCTGCACCAGCTCGGTCAGGTACGCCTTGGAATACTCAGAGCGGCTTTTGATCTCCACGATCAGCGGGGTGGCGGGGTTTGCGTCCGCCACGGTTTTCAGCATATCGGCAAACAGCGGGGGATGCTCCTCGCTGCCCGCCAGCGGCAGGGCAGAAAATTCCGCCCACGGCATATCGTGGACAAAGCCCTTGGCGGAGGTCATACGATCCAGCGTATCATCGTGGAAAACCACCAGCTTTTTGTCGCTGGTAAACTGCACGTCCAGCTCAATGCCGTAGCCGTTCTGGGCGGCGGCGGCAAAGGCGGGCAGGCTGTTTTCGGGCGGGCGCTGGTCCTTGCCGAAATAACCGCGGTGCGCGCAGTTATGCCCATTAAAGGGTACGCGCAGCTCTGCGCGCTTGGCACCGGGCCAGACGCAGAACAGCACAAGGGCAGCCAGCACAAGTACAATACAGAAAACGGTCATAAAAAATCACCTTCCGCGCTTATTGTACCGCGATGCCGGTGCATTTGCAACCGCTTTTTGCACCAAAACCGACATTTTCCAACTTTTTGCAGCAAAAGATTGCAAAAAAATTCGCCTTATTCTTGCGCAGCGCCGCACACTTTGCTATAATAAAAGTACCGCGCGGCATCTTCCGCCGGGAAGTATAGGGAGGGTTTTGTATGAAAGCTGTTATTACTGTTATCGGACACGACACGGTGGGTGTTGTCGCTAAGGTCAGCGCTGTCTGCGCCGAGCTGAACATCAATATCGAGGACGTGTCCCAGTCCATTATGCAGGATATGTTCTGCATGATCATGCTGGTCAACCTGAACGGCTGCACCGTGGACAGCGCCGCCATGCGCGAGCGCTTTGCCGCCTTGGGCAAGGAGATGCAGATGCAGGTGACCGTGACCCGTCAGGAAGTCTTTGACGCCATGCACACGGTGTAACAGGGGGACAAGGTAATGAGAATCATCAACAGCGGCGATATAATGGAAACCATTGAGATGCTGACCGAGGAAAACCTCGACGTCCGCACCGTGACCATGGGCATCAGCCTGTTGGATTGCATCGACCCCGATGCCGACAAAGCCTGCGAAAAAATTTACAACAAGATCGTGCGTCTGGCGGGCAATCTGGTGCCTGTTGTGGACGGCATCAGCGCCGAGTACGGCATTCCCATCGTCAACAAGCGCATCAGCGTAACGCCCATTGCCATGCTGCTGGGCGCTGCGCCCGACGCAGATCCCGTGCAGTACGCCAAAACGCTGGACCGCGCCGCCAAGGCGGTGGGCGTCAACTTTGTGGGCGGCTTCGGCGCATTGGTACACAAGGGCTTTTCCGCCGGTGACCGCCGCCTGATCGAAGCCATTCCCCGCGCACTGGCGGAAACCGACATCGTCTGCTCCAGCGTCAACATCGGCTCGACCAAGTCGGGCATCAATATGGACGCCGTCAAGCTGATGGGCGAGGTCGTGCGCGAAACTGCCGAGCTGACCAAGGACAATATGTGCATGGGCGATGCCAAGCTGGTCGTGTTCTGCAACGCGCCCGAGGATAACCCCTTTATGGCGGGCGCCTTCCACGGCGCAGGCGAGCCGGACTGCGAGATCCACGTCGGTGTTTCCGGTCCCGGTGCCGTGCGCGCCGCGCTGGCAAAGCTGCCCAAGGACGCCCCCATGGACGAGGTGGCAGAGCTGGTCAAGCGCACCGCGTTCAAGATCACCCGTCTGGGTCAGCTGGTCGCCAATCTCGCAAGCGAGCGCTTGGGCGTGCCGGCAGGCATCATCGACCTGTCTTTGGCGCCCACCCCTGCCATCGGTGACAGCGTTGCCAATATTCTGGAGGAAATGGGTCTGGAAAGCTGCGGCTGCTGCGGCACCACCGCCTGCCTTGCCCTTTTGAACGATGCTGTCAAGAAGGGCGGCGTGATGGCGTCCAACCATGTGGGCGGCTTGTCCGGCGCGTTTATCCCCGTGTCGGAGGATGACGGTATGATCAACGCCGCCAACTGCGGAAGCCTGACGCTGGAAAAGCTGGAAGCCATGACCGCCGTCTGCTCGGTGGGCATTGATATGGTCGTTATCCCCGGCGATACCCCGGCGGAGGTCATCAGCGGTCTGATCGCGGATGAGGCTGCCATCGGTATGGTCAACAGCAAAACCACGGCGGTGCGTGTAATTCCCGCCATCGGTCACAAGGCGGGCGACGTGCTGGACTTCGGCGGTCTTTTGGGTCACGCGCCCATTATGCCCATCAGCAAGTACAGCCCGGCGGTTATGATCCACCGCGGCGGGCGCATCCCTGCCCCGATGCAGGCACTGAAAAACTAAGGCGCAGGGAAACCGTCACCGTATAACCTGACCCCAAACTCCGCAGCCCCTTCCTATTGGGAGGGGGCTGTTTGTTTTGCCAAAAAAGCTGCGGCGCAAAGCAAAAAACTGCTTGACGAATCCCGCCGAGCGTGCTAAAGTAATAGCGGTAGGGTATGCCCCTGCCCAATTTTATAAGAAAAGTGTGGTGGTTGTCATGGATACACCCAGTAGTCCCAGTCCTGTGTACCGATGTATCTTGAATAAGGCAGCCGTCATATTTTGGTGGGAAGAAGCAGACTATGCGCGAGTCTAAGCGTATGGGTCCGCTGTGCGTTGCATTTCCCTAAAAATAAAGTGTTCGGCTGCCGCCTGAAAAGGAGGCGGCTTTTTTATGTCCGATACTGCAATTCTGACCCTGAAAACCATGCTGGCCAACTTGGACGACGCCAAAAAGTACCAGAGCCTGCGCGACGTTATGGAGAACCTGCCCGCGCCCGATCTGGCGGCGGTGTTTGAGGATCTCCCGCCCGAAAAGCTCCCGGTGCTGTTTCGCCTTTGTCCCAAGGACCTGGCGGCTGAAATTTTTGCCGAGCTTACCCCCGAAACCCAGCAGACCCTGATCGACTGCCTGACCGATAAGGAACTGAAGGTCGTGGTCAATGATCTGTTTGTTGATGATGCGACGGATCTGGTGGAGGAAATGCCCGCCAACGTCGTCAAGCGTATTTTGGCGCAGGCTGACCCGGCGACCCGCCGCATGATCAACGAACTGCTCAAATACCCCGAGGACTCCGCCGGCGGCGTGATGACCACCGAGTTTATGGAGCTGCGCGCCGGTATGACGGTGGCGCAGGCCATCGAAACCATCCGCAAAAACGGCTTTGACAAGGAGACCATCAACAACTGCTATGTAACCGACCGTGACCGCACGCTGATCGGCGTGGTCTCGCTGCGCGCGCTGGTGCTTTGCCGCGAGCCGGACAGCGAGCATATCGCCGACCTGATGGACGAAAACGTCATCAGCGTCAGCACCACCACCGACCAGGAGGATGTTTCCCAGCTGTTTGAAAAATACGGCTTTCTGGCGATCCCCGTTGTGGACAACGAAAAACGTCTGGTCGGCATCGTGACCATCGACGACGCTATCTCCATCTTGCAGGACGAGGCGAGCGAGGATATCGCCAAGATGAATGCCATCGGTCCCACCGATAAGCCGTACTTTAAACAGTCTATGTGGGATCTGTACAAAAGCCGCGCCCCGTGGCTGCTGTTCTTGATGGTTTCGTCCTCCTTCTCCAGTATGGTCATCCGCGGGTACGAGGACGCGCTGGCGGCGGTCACCGTGCTGACCGCCTATATTCCGCTGCTGACCGACACCGGCGGCAACGCGGGCAGCCAGAGCACCTCCACCATCATCCGCGGTATGGCGCTGGGCGATATCGAGCCGAAGGACCTGCCCCGCATTTTGTGGCGCGAGTGCCGCGCTGCCATTTTGTGCGGCGGCACGCTGGCGATTTTGAACTTTGCCAAGCTCATTGCGCTGGACGGCATCGCCGCGCCCGTGGCGGCGGTCGTCTGCCTGACGCTGATCTGCACGGTGCTGCTGTCCCAGATCATCGGCGGATTTTTGCCCGTTGTAGCGGAAAAATTCCGCCTCGACCCCGCCGTTATGGCGTCGCCCCTGATCACCACCATCGTGGATACCACCACGCTGCTGATCTACTTCAACATTGCCAAGGTTTTGCTCAATATTTGAACACGGTGTGCAATAATGTAAATTGTACCGCATCGCCCGATGTGGTACAATTTTTTTATAGAATAAACAGCAAGGAGCGTTTCAGTCAATGGATATGCAGGCGTTTTATACCGGTCATGCCTTTGATGCGTATGAGTTTTTCGGTGCGCACACCTATTTCGGCGGCACGCATTTTGCCGTCTGGGCGCCCGCTGCGCAGTATGTGCAGGTCGTGGGCGAATTCGGAGAGTACGGTATGCACCGCACCTACGCCGGTGTGTGGGAGGCAGATGTCAACGGCGCCGATGCCGGTATGGCGTACCAGTACCGCGTTACCGGCGCAAACGGGCGATGCGTGGATCACTGCGACCCTTACGGCTTTGCCATGAAGCTGCGCCCCGACGGACGCAGCATCATTGCCGAGCGCCCCACCGGCTTTGCCGACGAGGCTTGGCTGGCGGCACGCAGCAAAAACTATGATAAACCGTTAAATATTTACGAAGTCCATATGGGCAGCTGGCAGCAGAAGGAGGACGGTAGCTGGTACACCTACGCCGAGCTTGCCGAGCTTTTGCCCGCCTATTGCCAAAAATACGGCTACACCCATCTGGAGCTGATGCCGCTGGCAGAGTATCCCTTTGACGGCAGCTGGGGCTACCAGACCACCGGCTTTTTTGCCCCCACCAGCCGCTACGGCACGCCGGACGAGCTGGCGCAGTTCATCGACGTCTGCCACAAGCAGGGCATCGGCGTAATTCTGGACTTTGTGCCGGTACATTTTGCCGTGGACGAATACGGCTTAAAGGAATTTGACGGCACCCCTTTGTACGAGTACCCCGCCGCCAGCGTGGGGCAGAGCGAGTGGGGCAGCTGCAACTTTATGCA
>CAKTAS010000090.1:0-6707 GCA_934529095.1 uncultured Gemmiger sp.
GCAGCGCATTACAAAACCTTGCTCAAAAAATCTATGGTTCGCTGCTGGCGCGGGTGGTCGATGACCTCCTCGGGCGTGCCTTCCTCCACGATGTAGCCGCCCTCCATAAAAATCACGCGGGTGGCGACCTCACGGGCAAAGCCGATCTCGTGGGTGACCACGACCATCGTCATACCGTCGGCGGCAAGCTGCTTCATAACCTGCAAAACCTCGCCCACCATTTCGGGGTCCAGGGCGCTGGTCGGCTCGTCAAACAGCAGGATGTCGGGGTGCATCGCCAGGGCGCGGGCGATCGCCACGCGTTGCTTTTGCCCGCCCGAAAGCTGCGCCGGGTAGGCTTCGGCTTTTTCTGCCAGCCCCACGCGCTCCAGCAGGCGGAAGGCTTCCTCCTTGGCGGCGGCCTTGTCGGCCTTTTTCAGCTCCACGGGCGCCAGCATCATATTGCCCAGCACGTTCAGGTTGTTGAACAAATTAAAATGCTGAAACACCATACCGACGTTTTCGCGCACCTTGTTCAGGTCGGTTTTTTTGTCGGTCATATTGTGTCCGTCCACAATCACGGTGCCGGCGGTGATGTCCTCCAGCCGGTTCAGGCAGCGCAGAAAGGTCGATTTGCCGCTGCCGGACGGTCCCAGAATGACGACGACCTCGCCCTCGCAGATGTCGGCGGACACGTCCTTGAGGACCTCCAGACTGCCGAAGTTTTTCTTCAGATGCTCGACGTGAATTTTCACGTTGTTCTTATTCACGGCCACGGTTCAGCCCCCTCTCCAAACGCTTTGCCAGACGCGACAGCAGCGTAATGACGATCAAATACATCACACCTACGATAAACCAGACCTCCAACGCACGCATGACGTTGGCGTTGACGTTCTTGGCGGTGTTGACAAGCTCGGGGAAACCGATGACCGACAAAATCGAGGTGTCCTTCAGCGTGATGATGAACTGGTTGATGATGGAGGGGATCATCGTGCGGATCGCCTGCGGCAGCACGACCTTGGACATCGCCTTCCAGTACGGCAGACCCAGGCTGCGGGCGGCCTCCATCTGACCCTTGTCAACGCTCTCGATACCGGCGCGGATGATCTCCGCCATGTACGCGCCGCAGTTCAGCGACAGGCAGATGATGCCCGCCTGCAGCGCCGTGAACATAAACTTGCTGCCGAACACATCAGACCAGTGCAGCGTGTCGTTCATCAGCATCGGCACACCGAAAAACACAAAAAACGCCAGCACGATCATCGGCACGCCGCGGATAATGTCAACAAAAATCGTGGCGATCACGTTGCAGACGCGGTTTTTCAGCACGCTTAAAATGCCCACAAACAGACCGATCAGGCAGGCGAAAAACAGGCTCCACAGCGCCAGCAGCAGCGTCTGCCCCATGGCGGCCAGCAGCATGGGACCGTACTCGGCAAGGATCTTAAAAACCAAGGCGAAGGACTCCTTTCGGGTTTGGATGTAGCGAAAAAAGCGGGGATGCCTGCGAAAACAGGCGTCCCCGCGCTATTTACTTATTTAGCCCAAATACTTTTTCAGGATCTCGTCATACTTGCCGTTGGCTTTGATGTCGGCAAGACCCTTGTTGAACATATCCAGCAGCTCCTGGCTGTCCTCGCTGAAAATGGCGAAGCCGTAAGGGGCGGGGTCGCTGGCAGTGTCATCCAGCACCTTCAGGGCAAGGTCGCCGTCCTTGATGGACGCCTTCATGATGGGGGTGTCCTCAAAGCAACCGACGCACTGACCGCCCAGAACTGCCTGATACATCGTGGGGGAATCCTCAAAGTAGGTCAGGTCAAAGCCGTACTCATCCTTGAGGCTCTCGGCGTAGGTGGCACCCTGCGTGCCGGTCTTGACGGCAACCATCTTGCCGGACAGATCGGCAAAGCCGGTGATGTCGGAATCGGCGGGGACGGTCAGCGTCTGGTTGGAGTCATAGTAGCCGTCGCTGAAGGTCCAGCCGCTGGCCTTGCGCTTTTCGGTGATGGAAGCACCGGCGATCATACCGTCCGCCTGACCGGACTGGCAGGCGGCGATGGCGGCATCCCAGCCCAGGGACTTCATCTCGTACTTGAAGCCCTGATCCTCGGCAATGGCGGCGACGATGTCCACGTCGATGCCCACAAAGTTGCCGGATGCGTCGGTGTACTCAAACGGCTTAAAGACGGTGTCGGTGGCGATGACCCAGGTCTTGTCGGCAGCGCTTTCGGCGGTGGATGCGCTCTCGGCGGGGGCTGCGCTTTCGGCAGCGGAGGAGGACGCGGTGGAGGCTGCGCCGCCGCAGGCAACCAGATAGGCAGCCAAGACGGAGGTCAGACCCAAAGCAACGAGTTTTTTCATGTGATATACCTTCCCTCAAAAACAAAATGGTACCGCACCCGCCGCACAGCGGGCGTGATGCCTTGCGCGGACCCTCTGTTTGACCGCGCCGGGCGTACACGATTTGCAAGTACAGTTTTATTATAGCACGGTCCATTCAAAAGTCAAGAAAAATTCCGGCTTTTCGGTTAATAAAATAAAGTTTTTTGTCGTATTTTAAAATAAAGATTAGTTTCGTCTTGTTTTTCGGCGCGGCGCTTAACTAAATCAAGCGGCGAAAAACCTGTTTTACCCGCCTGATTTCGGCATTTCCGGCGGGGGAAACCCCGTATAATAGGTCGTGCGATATTTGAAAAAGGAGCGATGGAAATGCTGCAAACCTTAGAACGAAAGACCCATATTTTTGACGCACAGGTGCTGACCGCAGCGCAGTACGACGCCCTGCGCGAGCTGGCAGACCCCGCCGGGCTGCCCATGCTGGACGCGCTGCGCCCCGCCTTGGACAACGGGCAGATCGTGGGCGATTTTGCCGGGCAGGAGCAATTGCAGATCGCCGCGGCGCTGCTGCCGCTGTACGCACAGGACGAACTGCCCACCCGCCTGCGCGCCGCCGGCTTTGGTGCCGACGGGCAGGGCGCGGTGCTGACCCCGCCGCTGGTGCGCACAAATTACACACAGCTGCGCAACTTTTTGCGGTTGTCGCTGCGCTGGGCGATCGAGCGGTACGCCAGCTACCACGTTTGGGCGGTGCAGGTACTGGATTTTAAAAACCTGCCCGCCTGCGAGGATCTGTGTGCGCAGTACTTATCCACGGGGCTGACGCTGCGCGCCGTGCTGCCCTTGCAGGACACCGACGGGCTGGTGGTTTACGCCGCGCGGGGACTGGCGCATTGGCGCGAGCCGCTGCGCCGCCTGCACCTGAACGACCCCGCCCTGCCCCGCGTGCTGGAGCGCGGCTACGCGGCGGCGGATTTCGGCTGGAGCAACGAGGGGATGGAGCTGTTGGTGAGACCGCTTTGATGCGAGTTGAGAGTTAAGAGTTTAGAGTTGAGAGTTGGTGTGCCCGCCCCGCGGGCACATTTTTTGTGGGGCGGTAGTTGGGGTGTTGCCCTGTAGGGCGGGGTGACCCCACCCCGCCGGGGAAATGGGCGGTAATCGCAAAACGGCAAGGAGGGGTCAAGACCCCTCCCTACAAATTGCCGGAAGGTGAGCGGTTATAAGGCAAAACGCCCAATTCCGGCAAGTTTGTAGGGGACGCATATATGCGTCCCGTGCGGTTTGCCCGGTAGTTTGATTTGCCGGGATGGCTGCAACGGGCGGCATATATGCCGCCCCTACGGACTGACCCGTAATTTTTACGTAAACGTTTGACCGCGGGCGGGGCAATGCCCCGCCCCTACCGCGCGGTGTGTTTTTATTGCCCTGTAGGGCGGGGTGACCCCACCCCGCCGGGGAAATGGGCGGTAATCGCAAAACGGCAAAGAGGGGTCAAGACCCCTCCCTACATTACTACCCATAAAAAGGCTTTTTAGACAAACTAAAAGGAAGGAGGCAACCCTCCTTCCTTTTATATTATAATATTATACTGCCAATGTCGTTATTTGCCGAAAATTGCCCCGATGCTGTTGAATACCCCGGCGATGCTGTCGGCTTGCTTTTGCAGGGCGTCCACGTTTTCCATCAAGCCGGGCAGACCTGCCAACACTTTATTCAGCGCGTCAACGTCCAATTTTTGCAGCTGATCCACAATGCCGGGCAGCTTTTGCATCATATCGTCCAGATCGGCGGGGTCCAGCGTGCCAAGGCTGCTTTGCAGGGTTTCCGCCAAGGCGTCCACCTGCGTGCAGGCGTCCAGCACCTCGGCGTAGGCGGCGTTCAGGCGCACGGCGGCAAACGCCAGCGCCGCCAGCACCACCACCGCCAGCACGATGGTGACCGCCATATGGATCGTCTGGTTGCGCAAAATCTTTTGGTTCTGCTCCTCGATGCGGTTCAGCTGCGCCTGCAGCGCCGTTTCGGGGGCGGCGTCGGGGCTGCTGGCATCGGGGGTGCGGTTCAGTTCTTGCATAGGCTCCTCCTTTACTTGGTGCGGGTGTCCCGCATTTCAAACCAGAACGTGCTGCCCTGCCCCACGGCGCTGTTTACGCCAAAGGCAAAGCCGTGCTGCTGCAAAATCGCCTTGGTAATGCTCAGCCCCAGCCCCGTGCCGCTGCGCCCGGAATCCTGCCGTGCGCGGTAGTAGCGGTCAAAAATGTACGGCAGATCGTCCGGCGGGATGCCGGGACCGTGGTCGGTGACCTCCACCCGGCAGCCGCCGCCGGGCATGGGCGCGGCGCGCAGGATCACCACGCCGTCCGCGCCGATGTGGTGGAACGCATTGCCCAAAAGGTTGTGCAGCACCCGCTCCATCATGGAGGGGTCGGCGCTGACGGGGCAGGGCTCGTCGCCCAAAAATTGCAGCTGCCAGTGGTTTTGCTCGCACAGGGCGTCGTAGCGCCCCGCCACCTCAAAGCAAAGTTCATCCATATTGAACTGCACCGGCTCGGGCTTTTCGGCGCCCGACTGCACCTTGCTCAGCTCCATCACGCTGTTGACCAGCGCCGACAGGCGGTCGGCTTCGTCGGCAATGATGCTGCATTGCTCGGTGCGCTTTTCGGCATCGTCGCCCGTGATGTCGCGCACCGTTTCGGCGTAGCCCTTGATCAGCGTCAGCGGGGTGCGCAGGTCGTGGCTGACGTTTGCCAGAATGTCCTTTTCCAGCTGGGCGCTGCGCTTGACCTCGGCGGTCATATGGTTAAAATCGGCGGCAAGACGTCCGATTTCGTCATTATGCTCCACCGAGATGCAGGTGTCGTAGTTGCCGGCAGCGACCTCGCGCGCGGCGGCGGACAGGCGGTGGATGGGGCGGGTGATCCAGCGGCTGAACAGCATTGCCGCCAGCAGGTCAATGACCAGCAAAACCAGCGACAGCGGCAGCAGCAGGCTGCGCAGCACCTCGGCGGCGGTGAAGATCTGCGCCAGATTCGCCGAAACCAGCACGCCGTAGCAGCCGTCTGCCGACAGCCTGCCCACGACCATCTGCCGGTTGCTGCCGGTCGCAATGATCTTGTACAGGCTGCCCTGCTCAAACAATTGCTGCCGCAGCGAGATGACCACCGGGTTGTCGGGCGTGAAGGCAAACTCGCCGCCGAACGCGCCGGAGCTGTCGTGCAAAAGGCAGGGGAACAGGCTTTCGTACGCTTTCAGGCAGTGCAGCGTGGCATCGCTGAAATCCACGCAGGCGCCGTCCACGTCAATGCGCTGCTGGGTAAAGGCGTCGCTGACGCTGTTCCAGAAATTGCTGTTGAGCCAAAGCCCCGTGTAGGTGCGCTGCGAGATTTCCTCGTCGCTTTGGTCGATCATGGCGGTGATGGCTGTGCAGCGGTTTTCCAGCCGGGCGCGCAGCGTGCGGTTGTACATCGGTTCCAGCCCGTAGGTGATGACCGCCCACATCAGCGCCAGCGTAAACAACGTTAAGGCGCTGATAAACAGCATCATCTGCCAGCGTATCGCCAGCGCGGGGCGTTTGTGTGCAGGGTGTTTCACGGCAGCGGCACTTCCTTTACCGGGCATCGGGGTCGAACTTGTAGCCGATGCCCCAAACGGTTACGATCAGATTGCGGCAGACCCCTAAGTGGCTGCGCAGCATTTTAATGTGGGTGTCCACGGTGCGGTCCTCGCCGTAGTAGTCGTAGTTCCACACCTTTTGCAGAATTTTTTCGCGGCTGAGGGCGATGCCCTTGTTGTTGACCAAAAAGACCAGCAGGTCAAATTCCTTGGGGGTCAGCGGGGCTTCCTGCCCGGCAACCTTGACGCTGTGGCTGGCGGTGTCGATGGTCAATTCCCCAAAGGTGTACAGCGTGCCGTCGCGGTCGGTGCGGGGCATGGTGCGCGCCAGCACTGCCTTGACCCGCGCCACCAGCTCGCGCGGGGAAAACGGCTTGACAACGTAGTCATCGGCGCCGTTTTCCAGCCCTGCCAGCTTGTCGTATTCCTCGCTGCGGGCGGTCAGCATAATGACCGGGGTCATGATTTTGCGGGTGCGCATCTCGCGCAGGCAGGTCATACCGTCCATAAAGGGCATCATAATGTCCAGAATCACAAGGTCGATGCCGCCCTGCGCCAACAGGCTCAGGGCTTCGCCGCCGTCGCCCGCCTCGGCGCAGGTAAAGCCGGCGTATTGCAGATGCTCCCGGATCAGATCCCGGATGCGGGGTTCATCGTCCACGATCAGAATGTTCGGCATGGGGAAATTCCTCCTTATACGATACCTCTATAAGTCTATCATACCGCAGCTGCGTGGTGAAATTGTGAAATTTTTTGAAAAAAATTGAAAAAAGAGGTGGGGG
>CAKTAS010000091.1:0-6687 GCA_934529095.1 uncultured Gemmiger sp.
CCGACGACATCGCCGTCGAGCTGCTGCGCAGCTTCCTCGAGAAGATCAAGCGCCGCCACACCTACCGCAACTCCGAGCCGACGACCTCCATCCTGACCATCACCTCCAACGTCGTGTACGGCAAGGCGACCGGCGCTATGCCCGACGGACGCAAGGCATACACCCCGTTTGCCCCCGGCGGCAACCCCTCCTACGGTGCCGAAACCCACGGTCTGCTGGCATCGCTGAACTCCGTTGCCAAGCTGCCCTACCACTGGGCGCTGGACGGCATCTCCAACACCCAGACCATCAACCCCGATGCGCTGGGTCACAGCGAGGGCGAGCGCGTCAACAATCTGGTGCAGGTGCTGGACGGCTACTTTGACCAGGGCGCCCACCACCTGAACGTCAACGTCTTTGGCGTGGAAAAGCTGCTGGATGCTATGGAGCATCCCGAAAAAGAGGAGTACGCCAACTTCACCATCCGTGTTTCCGGCTATGCGGTCAAGTTCATCGACCTGACCAAGGAACAGCAGATGGACGTTATCTCCCGTACCTGCCACAAGACGATGTAATTACGCGCAGGGCATTGCCCTGAACGGCGATTCTTACAGAAAAAGGTGCATCTATGTCAGATTCCACAATCGGCTACGTTCACTCGGTCGAAACCTTCGGTCTGGTGGACGGACCGGGCGTGCGGTATGTCCTGTTTTTGCAGGGCTGCGCTATGCGCTGCCAATACTGCCACAACCCCGAAACATGGGCGTTCACGCGCGACAACGCCAAGACCCCGCAGCAGGCGTTCGATGCGGCGTACCGCTACCGCAACTACTGGCGCAATAACGGCGGGCTGACCGTCAGCGGCGGCGAACCGCTGCTGCAGCTGGATTTCGTCAGCGAGCTGTTCCGCCTGGCCAAGGCCAAGGGCGTACACACGGCGCTGGACACCTCCGCCCAGCCCTTTGCACCCGATGACCCCGCGTGGATGGCACGGTTCGACACCCTTTTGCAGAACACCGACCTGCTGATTCTGGACCTAAAAGAGATCGACCCCGTGCGCCACAAGGCGCTGACCGGACACGACAACGCCAACATTTTGGCGCTGGCGCGCTATGCCGCGCAAAAGGGCGTGCCGCTCTGGGTGCGCCATGTGCTGGTGCCGGGTCTGACCGACGACGCCGACGGGCTGCGTGAGCTGGATGCGTTTATCCGCACGCTGCCCACCGTGCGCCGGGTCGAGATCTTACCCTACCACACGCTGGGGCTGTTCAAGTGGCAGAACCTCGGCATCGACTACCCGCTGCAGGACGCCCGCGTCCCCACGGCGGAGGAGGTCGCCGCCGCCGAAGCGCTGCTGCACGTCCGGGATTACCCCGACGCCCCGCAGCCGTAAAACCTTCCGGCATCGCCGCACCGTTCCCGCAGGGGGACGGTGCGGTTTTTTGGTGGGTTCGGGCAAAAAAAAGATTGACAAAATGCTGTTTTACGGCTATTATAAAGGTGTTCGCATCTTCTCCGGGGGACAAGACTATGCAAAAAATCAGCGAGGAACTGCTGGCGCGGGCGCGCAGCGGGGACGAAACCGCCAACGCGGCTGTTATCGCCCGTATGATGCCCGCCATACAAAAGGGTGCTTCGCTGTATCAGGCACCGGGTCTTGACCGTGAGGATATCGTGCAGGAAGGGCTGATCGGCTTGTTTTCCGCCGTGCGCAGCTACCGCCCCGCCGCCGGGGTGCCGTTTGCCGCCTTTGCCGCCGCCTGCATCCGCAACGCCCAGCAGGACGCCTGCAAGACGGCGCTTCGCAAAAAGCACGCGCCGCTGAATTTCAGCGTTCCTTTGCCGGACGTGGACGGCACCGATACCCGCCCCGGTCCCGAGGAGCAGCTTCTCACCAGTGAAGCCTGCGCCGATGCCCTGCACAAGGTCCGCACCGAGCTTTCGGACACCGAGCGCAGGGTGCTGCTTGCCAGTGTCCACGGGCTTTCGCCCGCGCAGACGGCACGCACCATGGGTACCAGCCCCAAAAGCGTTGCGAACGCACTGGCACGCGCCCGCCGCAAACTGCGGGGGACGTAACCTACCCTTGGATTCAGGCGATTTGCCTGGTCATATATAACCTGCCCCCAGTAGCGCCTAAAATCAGTTCGTTGGTCCATTCCATATGCGTTGGTTTAGATTCTTCCGCGGGCAAATACAAACACAGAGGAGATACCCACTATGTTCGAAGACAAGACTTTGGTATGCAAGGATTGCGGCAAAGAGTTCGTTTGGACCGCCGGCGAGCAGGAGTTCTACGCCAGCCGTGGTTTCGAGAACCAGCCCCAGCGCTGCAAGCCCTGCCGCGATGCCCGCAAGAACGCCACCCGCGGTGAGCGCCAGATGTTCGACGCCGTTTGCGCCAGCTGCGGCAAGACCTGCAAGGTGCCCTTCCAGCCCCGCGAAGATCGCCCCGTTTACTGCAGCGAGTGCTTCGCCAAGATGAAGGAGAACGGCTGATTTACCACGATTTCGTGATATAAGCTGCGCTTTATCTGCCGCGTCCTACGGTTTTTGCCGTAAGGCGCGGTTTTTTGTTGCGCTTTTTGGCATTTTGCGGTATAATGACAGCGTGCCGGTATATCCTGCACGCAAACCACAAAAAATACCGGGGCAGGGGGTACCGTATGCAGAATAAGCCGGATTTCAAGCGGGAGCTTCGCTGCCTTGCGTGGGGACTGTTGGCAGCCGTGCTGGCGGTGCTGGCGTGCTGCTGGACGGGGTACGATTTGACCGACCGCTTCAGCGAGCTGGCGACCTACACCCTGATCAACGATGACTACACCCAATATGCCGATTTGACCGAGCAGGGTCTGACCCAGCTGGTGCCGGTGCCGGCGGGCGAGCCGGTGTACGGTGTGCGCTTAAAATTTGACACCCACGACACCGCCTACCCGGCGGGCGAGGTGCAGGTGGAGCTGCTGACGCAAGCCGGGCAGAGCCTGGGCGCTGTGCGGCGGGACTACCGCGACATCATCGGTGATGTGTTTGTGGCGTTCCCCCTGGAGGATGCCTATATCCCGGCGGCGGACGAAACGCTGACGGTGCGCGTCACCGCCACCCAGCCGTGGCCGGGCATTATCAGCCTGTGGTGCAGCGCCGAGGAAAAGGACGGTATGCCGCTGTACAGCGGGGATGCCGCCGTCGGCGCCACGCTGGCGGTGCAGCAGATCACCGCCTACGCCGGGCAGTGGCCGATGCGCAAAGTCCTGCAGCTGGCACTGCCGCTGGGGCTGGGCGCGTTTTTGGCGGCGTGGCTGCTCAAGCGGCGCGCGGCGCTTTCGTGGGTCACGGCGGCGGTCGCCCTGTGTCTGGGCTGCGCCTTTGTGCAGGTCACCCCGGCGCTGACCGCGCCCGATGAGTACACCCACCTTGCCGTCTGTTACGAAAAAGCCAGCCGCCTGTCCGCCCAGCCCACCCAAGGGGAGGACGGCAAGCTGCTGCTGCGCGAATGCGATGCGCCGTATTTCGGCACCAAGACCGGAAAAATCGGCGTGCTGGCGTACAAACAGGCGGACACCGCCCGCCGCACCCAGCCCGGCAGCCCCAATGTGACCACCGTCACCGGTGCGCCGCTGGCGGGGCAGAGCGGCAACGGCTACTATGCGCCGCAGGTGCTGGGCATTCTGCTGGCGCGAACGTTAGGCAAAAACTTTTACACGATGCTGGCATACGGGCGTATGGCAAACCTGCTGGTTTACGCACTGCTGGCGGCGCTGGCGGTGGCGCTGGCACCCAAGGCGGCGCAGGGCATACTGACCGCCGCCGCTCTGCTGCCCATGCCGCTGCAGCTGGCGGGCAGTCTTTCGCCCGATGCACTTTTGATCGGGCTGGTGTTCTGCTATCTGGCGCTCTGCCTGCGTCTGCGCACCCATAAGGCTGCCGCGTGGGAGCTTGTGCTGCTGGCGGTGCTGGCGGCGATCAACGCGCCCAACAAGGCGATCTACCTGCCGGCGGTGCTGCTGTGCCTGATCATCCCGCCGCAAAATCTGCTGGCGGGTACGGCGGGCAAAACGGCGGTTCTGCGCGGGCATCTGTGGCAGGCGGGCGTGCTGGGGCTTGCAGCGGCAAGCTGGTGCGCTGCCAACCTCGGCACGGCGCTGCGGTTCTTCGGCTCCCAATCGGGGCAGGGCGGCGCGGCGGCACTGCTGATCGGTGCTGCGGCGGCTGCCTGTGTGCTGGCGGTGCTGTGCGCGTTTGCGCGCTGCCGCCGCAAAAATACCGAAAAACGTTTCTGGCTGGTGTTTGCCCTCGGCGTCCTTGCCGCGGCAGCCGCCGTCTTTGCCGTGGCGCGCCGTATGCCGGTGCCCACGCCCGAAATGATGGTCGAGCGCCTGCCCAACGGCGAATCCCCCTACTGCTACACGGTACCCTATGCCTGCCACTATGTCACGGTGACGCTGAAAATGCTGGCGCGCAGCGCCGTGGAGCAAAGCCCGCTGTGGCTGCAGGGGATTCTCGGGACCACGCTGGGCGAACCCATCGTCTACCGCATCGACGTAAGCTGGCTGCTCGGTCTCGGGTTGGTGCTGGCGCTGGCGGCGGCCGCGCTGCCCGTGCAGGGCAGCACCCCGCTGCTGGGCAGGCACACCGCATGGGGCGTTGCCGGCACGGTGCTGTGCGTGGTGTGCGCCGCCGTGGTCGTTTCGATGAGCTGGACGCCGCTGAGCTACACGGTGCTGTTCGGGCTGCAGGGGCGCTACCTGCTGCCGATGCTGCCCGCCGTGCTGCTGTTGGCAAAAAATGCAAAGGGCATTTTTGTCCCGCGCGATACCGCTTACCCGGCGTGCGCCGCGGTAAGCACCCTGACCTTGTTGACGATCCTGCAGGGCTTTGGCTTGTATGCCGGCTGGCAGGGCGCATTATAAAAGTATAAGAGAGGTTTATTTGTATGTTTGTTACCAAGGATACCATCATTGCCGAAATTCTTCAGAACGACCCCACGCAGGGCTGCGTGCCGATCTTCCTGGCCACCGGTATGCACTGCCTGGGCTGTATGGCTGCCCACGGCGAAACGCTGGAGCAGGCGTGCGCTGTCCACGGTGTGGACGCCGACGCGCTGGCTGCCGAGCTGAACGACTATTTTGGCAACAAGTAATCTGCCGCGGCTGGATGCCCGCCTGGGTGCTGCCTTTGCCTATGTTCGGGCGGGGCACACGGCGGCGGACATCGGCTGCGACCACGGCAAATTAAGCGCCGCACTGGCGGGCAGCGGACGCTGCCCGCTTGTTTTGGCTTGCGATCTGCGCCCCGACCCGCTGCAAAAGGCGCGGCTGGCGTGTGCGCCATACGGCGATGCGGTGCAGTTCCGGCTGGGCAGCGGGCTTTCGGTGCTGCAGCCCGGCGAGGCGGACGACATTATCATCGCGGGTATGGGCGCGGAAACCATCATTGAAATTCTGGCGGCAGCGCCGTGGGTGTTCGATGCGCGGTACAATCTGGTGCTGGTGCCCGCCACCAAGCACAGCGTGCTGCGCCGCTGGCTGCTGCAAAACGGCTTTGCCCTGCACGACGAAACGCTGTGCGAGGCTGCCGAGCGGTGGTACACCGTCATCAATGCACGCTATACCGGCGAAAAACGCGAGCCGACCGGGCTGGAATGTCTGTGCGGCAAAATTCCCGGTCAGCCGGGGGACAGGGCGTACTTTGCGCAGCAAAACGCCAAGCTGAAAAAATACCGTCTGGGTCTTGCCCCCGGCGCCGAGAGCGACGCGGTGGACGCCCTGATACAGCAGATGGAGGAACGCATATGCCCGTAGCCGTGCAGGAAATTTACGATACATTGCAAAAAATCGCCCCGCCGGAGCTGGCGTGCAGCTGGGATAACGTGGGGCTTCTGGTCAACGCCGGCACGCCCGTGACCGGGATTCTGACCGCGCTGGATATCACCCCCGCCGTCGTGCGGGAGGCGGTGGAAAACGACTGCGAGCTGATCGTCAGCCATCACCCGGTCATTTTTGACCCGCTGCGCCGTTTAGACAAGGACGATGTGCCGGCGCTGCTGATGCAAAACGGCATTTCGGCGATTTGTATGCACACCAATCTGGACGCAGCGCCGGGCGGCGTCAACGATATGCTGTCCGACGTGCTGGGCATTCAGCGCAGCGGGCGCGAAACCTTTGCCGACGGCTGCGGGCGCATCGGCACCACGATGCCCACCACCACGGCGGCGCTGGCGCAGTTCTGCGCCAAAACCCTGCACAGCGGCGTGAAATTTGTGGACAGCGGCCGCCCCGTTACCCGCCTGGCGGAGGTCAGCGGCGGGGGCGGCAGCTACCTGCAGGCAGCGATCGACCTCGGCGCGGACTGTCTGGTCACCGGCGAGGCCGCCCACCACATCGCCCTGCTGGCAAAGCAGAAGGGGGTCGGGCTGGTGGTCGCCGGACACTGGGGTACCGAAAACACCATCGCCGACGTGCTGGCGCAGATTTTGCACGAGCATTTCCCCGCCTTGGACATCGCCCACGCCGAAAGCGACACCGACCCGTATCAGTATCTGCTGTAAAGGGACACAGGGCGCTGGTACTTTCTTTGGACGCCCAAAGAAAGTACCAAAGAAAGGCGCCGCTGTTTCGACGCAGCGGACCCACGACCAAGGGGCTGCTCGCCCCTTGGAACCCCAAATAGGAAGGTCGCGGACGGGCGGGGCTAAAAAATCGTCAAGACACA